>NZ_JBEZKL010000230.1:0-6682 GCF_040704695.1 Streptomyces sp. NPDC048411 | reverse complement strand
ATCGGGGCGACCCTCCGCCTTGCGATCGCACGCACCAGACGCCGCCTGGCCCGCCCTACGGGCGGACGACGCTACTTTCGAAACACGCCCTAGCCGGCGCCGTTCACACGGCGCCACGTCGCGACCGGGCCCGGGGCGAGGACGTCCTCAGGGGTGACCCAGAATGCCTTCCCCAGCTCGGCGCTGAACTGGGCGCCGGTCCGTCCGTCCCCGGACGACCGGCCGGTCAGACGCCGCCCTATCCACGGCGCCAGATGCTGCCGCGCGAAGCGGAGGTCGTCGACGCGCCGTATCGCCCACCGCGGGGGCACCGCGGCGGGGAGCGGCGTCTGCCAGTCGTGCTCCGGCGGCAGTCCGAGCGTCTGCCAGACTGCTTCGGCGACCCTGCGGTGTCCCTCGGCCGTCAGATGCAGCCGGTCGACGCCCCACAGCCGGGGATCGCCGAGTGCCGGTGCCCCGTACAGATCGACGACCAGCGCACCGTGGCGGTCCGCCAAATCGTCGACCAGGGAGAACAGCTCCTCCATGCGGGGGCGGAAGCGCTCCATGACCGGTCCGTTGCGGCCGGGGCTGCGCATCAGCACGAGCTTCTTGCACGACGGCGCGAGGCGTTCCACGGCTTCTTCCAGCTGACCGCGCACCATGCCCATGTCGCACGTGGGCCGCAGGGTGTCGTTGAGACCACCGACCAGCGTGACGACGTCCGCCTGCATGGCGGCGGCCGCATCGACCTGCTCGGCCACGATCTGGCGGATCAGCTTCCCGCGCACGGCGAGATTCGCGTACCGGAACCCGGGGGTGCGGGCGGCGAGACGGCTCGCGAGGACATCGGCCCAGCCGCGGTACGAGCCGTCGGGCAGCAGGTCCGACATGCCCTCGGTGAATGAGTCGCCGACCGCGACAAGACTGGTGTACGAGGCATTCATTTCCATGGCCTTGGGATCGTATCGCGGTGGGGTCCGGCCCCTTCCGGGCGGCGCCGCCCCCGCGTCCGGTGGCGCGGCAGTCGCTGAGGGCCGGCCGCACAGGACCTGCGCGAAGGCGATCAGCAGGGCCGACCGGACGAGGCCGGCCGCGGTGTGCAGCCCGGTCGGCAACAGGCCGGGAGTTCGCGTGAGGAGCCCTACGGCCAGGGCGAATGATCAGAGTGCGGTGGAGACTGCCGCGGTCCGTCAGCCTGTCCCGGCCTTCCGGCCGGCCACGTGGCGCGCCCCCCGCCACGTGGCCTCGCCGCTCGCGCCCCCGGCGCGGGCCACGCCCGTGAGCGCTGTCGTGTACCCCCGCCGCGTACCCCCGGTCCGTCCGTCAGCGTGCCTGCGGCCGTCCGACCAGCTCGCGCAGCACATCCTCCATCGTGACCATGCCGGCGAGCCTGTCGTCCTCGTCGAGCACTGCCGCCAGATGCGTACGGCTCCGGCGCATCGCGGTCAGTACGTCGTCGAGGGGCGTCACCGCCCGCACCCGGGCGATCGGCCGCATCGCCGTGACCGGGAACGGCACATCACGCGGCGCGGCGTCGAGGGCGTCCTTCACATGGAGGTACCCCAGGATCCGCTGCTCGCTGTTCAGCACCGGGAAGCGCGAGAATCCGGTCTCGGCCGAGAGCCGTTCCAGCTCCTCGGGCGTCGTCCCGACCCGGGCGTAGACCACCTGCTCGACCGGCAGCACGACATCCCGAACCGGGCGACGGCCCAGCTCCAGTGCGTGGTGCAGCCGCTCGGCGGCGCGGTCGTCGACCAGGCCGGCGTCACCGGCGTCCTGTACCAGCCGGGCCAGCTCGTCGTCGGAGAACGTCGAGGACACCTCGTCCTTCGTCTCCACCCGCAGCAGCTTCAGCAGGGTGTTGGCGAAGGCGTTGACCGTGAAGATCACCGGGCGCAGCGCCCTGGCAAGGGTGACCAGCGGCGGACCGAGCAACAGCACGGTCCGTACCGGCTCGGCCAGTGCGACGTTCTTCGGGACCATCTCGCCGAGCAGCATGTGCAGATACGTCGCCAAGGACAGTGCGATCACGAACGAGATCGGATGGACCAGTCCGTGTGGCACACCAACGACGTCGAAGGCCGGCTCCAGCAGATGCGCGATGGCCGGCTCGGCGACGATACCGAGGACCAGCGTGCAGAGCGTGATGCCGAGCTGCGCCGCCGCGAGGAGCGCCGACACATGCTCCAGGCCCCAGATGACGCTTCGCGCACGCCGGTTCCCGGCCTCCGCCTGGGGCTCGATCTGGCTGCGGCGCACGGAGATCAGCGCGAACTCCGCGCCGACGAAGAATGCGTTGACGACCAGGGTCAACAGACCGATGAAGAGCTGGACGGCAGTCATCGCCCGTCCTCCGTCTCGTCGTCGAAGCCGGGCAGCGGTGCGTGCAGCAGCGCCCGTGCGGCGCGGCGCCCGGAGGCGTCCACGACGTCGAGCCGCCAGCCGGCCAGCTCGATGAAGTCACCGACGACAGGGATCCGGCCGACTTCCGTGGCGATCAGTCCGGCGAGCGTCTCGTACGGTCCGTCCGGCACCCGCAGTCCGATCGTCCGCAACTGGTCCATGCGGGCGGCGCCGTCGGCCGACCACAGGGTGCGCCCGTCGGCGTCCTCGCCGGCCGGTGCGAGGTCCGGCGTCTCGTGCGGGTCGTGTTCGTCGCGTACCTCGCCGACGACCTCCTCGACGATGTCCTCCAGCGTCACGACACCGGCCGTGCCGCCGTACTCGTCAATGACGACGGCCATCGGGAACTTGCTGGACAACCTGTCGAGCAGCCGGTCCACCGTGAGGCTCTCCGGTACGAGCAGGGGCTCACGCAACATCTCCGACACGCGCTTGCGGTGCCGCTCCTCGGCCGGGATGGCCAGGACGTCCTTGATGTGCGCGACACCGACGACGGTGTCGAGGCTGCCCCGGTAGACGGGGAAGCGGGACAGTCCGGTCGCCCGGGTGGCATTGGCGACGTCCTCCGCGGTCGCCTGCACCTCCAGCGCGGTGACCTGCACCCGCGGGGTCATCACGTTCTCCGCGCTCAGTTCGGCCAGATTGAGGGTGCGGACGAACAGCTCCGCGGTGTCCGCCTCCAGCGCGCCCGCCTTGGCAGAGTGGCGGGCGAGCGCCACCAGCTCCTGCGGGCTGCGGGCGGAGGCCAGCTCCTCGGCCGGTTCGAGACCGAAGCGGCGCACGATCCGGTTGGCCGTGTTGTTGAGGTGGCTGATGAAAGGCCGGAAGATCGCGGTGAAGGCACGCTGGGGGGTGGCCACGGCCTTCGCCATGGCGAGCGGCGAGGAGATCGCCCAGTTCTTCGGGACGAGTTCGCCGACGACCATCAGGAAGACCGTGGACAGTGCCGTCCCGAGTACCAGTGCCAGTGAGGACGAGACGCTCGGGGACAGGCCGATGGCCTCCACCGGACCGCGGATCAGCTTCGCGATCGACGGTTCGGAGAGCATGCCGACGACCAGATTGGTGACGGTGATGCCGAGCTGTGCGCCGGAGAGCTGGAAGGTGAGACTGCGCACCGCCTTCATGGCGCTCGCCGCGCCCCGTTCACCCCGCTCCACGGCCCGTTCGAGCTGGCCGCGCTCGACCGTGGTCAGAGAGAACTCGGCGGCGACGAAGGCACCGCAGGCGAGCGAGAGCAGGACCGCCACGAGCAGCAGAAGCACTTCGGTCATCGGTTCACCTCCGTCCCATGATCGAGCAGGGGCAGGAGGCTCGCCTGGTGTCGGCGATGTCGGCTACTGGGAGGCTCGCCCATGGGCGGACGCTCACACCTTTCGGAAGGGGGTGGTGCTGTGAACACCCATGGTAAAGGACGGGCAAAGTTGCGCCGCGTGTGGGTGATCTCGGTGAGTGCCCCGGCCCCGGTCTCAGTCCTTGAGATGCTTCACCCAGCGGCTCCACTGCGGCTCGGGCGCATACCCTGCCGCGTGCCAGGCGTGGTGCGCGAGCTCGTTGCGGTTCAGCACCATGGCGTCGCCACGCCGTCCGCCCAGCTGTACGAATCGTTCCTCCGCCGCCGTCAGCAGCGCCCGGCCGATGCCCTGCCGGCGCTGGTCCGGATGGACCGCGAGCCGATAGAGGTGGCACCGCCAGCCGTCGAAGCCTGCGATCACGGTTCCGGCCAGCTCGCCGGAACGTTCCGCGAGGATGAGGGCTCCGGGGTCGCGGGCGACCAACTGTTCGATGCCGTCCCGGTCGTCGCTGATGCTGGTGCCTTCCGCCGCCACTTTCCAGAAGGCAAGGACGGCGTTGAGGTCGCCCGGTGCTGCCGCGCGGATTGCGAGATCATTCATGTCCGTACCCCATCACCGGGCCCACCGCACCGTCGAATGAATTCCGCCATGCGGTCAGCTCCCCGCGAGTTCCTGGAGGACCGGGGCGAACGCCTCCATGTTCGGCTCCAGCACCGACAGGTAGGAGAAGCCGTAGCGCTCCCGCTGTTCTCTGAGCTGTTCGGCCATCTGCCGGACCGTGCCCACCGTGACCAGCGGCAGGGCCAGCACCTGGTCCTCGTCGAGGTGAGGTGTCTTCGGCAGCACTTCGCGCACGGCCGCACGACGGTCGTGGGTGGCCTGGACGTGCTGGATCAGCAAATTCAGTTCGGCTGGGCTCTCCCGTCCTGCGGCGAATCGCCGGTAGGCGGCGACGCGCCCGTCGAGCTGCTCGGCGGTGAGGGGCGTGAGCGTGCCGTTCCGGTCGCCGACGGCCCCGGTGAACGCGACGATCTCAGCAAACTGTGCCGCCAGCCGCAGGACCCGGTCCCCGTTCCCGCCGATCAGCAACGGCGGCCGGGGCTTCTGCGCGGACCTCGGCAGCTGGGTGTCGTCGCGCAGCAGGCGGTCCAACTCCTCGACCGTATGCCGCAGATGATCCACCCGTCCGCCGGGGGAGAGGAACTCGATGCCCGCCCGGTCGTGCTCCTCGCGGACGTATCCGGTCCCGATCCCCAGTTCCAGGCGTCCCTCGGTCAGCGCATCCGTACCGGCCGCCTCGCGGGCCAGCAGCGTCGCATTCCAGAAGGCGGCATTCAGTACGAAGGTGCCGACACGGGGCCGCTCCGTGGCCTCCGCGGCGGCCACCAGTGCGGGGAAGGGGGCCGGCATGCCCAGATGGTCGGGGACCAGGATGACGTCGTAGCCGAGTTCCTCCGCGCGGCGGCATCGGGCGCGCCACTCGTGCCCACCGGTCGGCGTCAGCATGTTTACTCCGAATCGAAACGGCCTCGCCATGAACTCTCCTTGCGTCGGGACATTCGATGGACGGCCCATCTACTCTGCCAAGGGCGAGCCGCAGTTGTACGCCGAATCGCTCCCCTTGCCGGTGCTAGCAATCCCGCGCTAGCTTGGTGGGGTGCCCAAGACTCAGCTGAACGTACGAGTGGACGAGGCCACCGCCGAGGCCGCGCGGCAGCGCGCGCTGCAGAGGGGGATGAGTGTGAACCGCTACATAGAGGAGCTCGTCAAACAGGATGCGGGCGAAGTCGGACACACCTTTGTCGAAGCGGCTGCCGACTTCATGAAGCAGTACGAGTCGGTGTTCGCCGAGGAGTTCGGCCCGGAGCGCAAAGGTAACCGTTGAACCTCAGGATCGACCTTTCCTGGCTGCTCATGGTCGCCGAGCACAAGACGCCCGGTGACCCGCAGGTCGTCGACTGGGGTGCGCTCGTCGCCGCGGTCGCCCGTCATGAGGCGGAGATCTTCGGCAGTCCCGTCTACAGCGATCCGCACTCCAGGGCTGCCGCGCTCCTGCAGTTGCTCCTCCATGTCCCCGCGCTCGAACACTCCAACGCGATGTTCGGCTCGGCCGTCGCGTACGGCTACCTCGTCGCCTCCGGGCTGAAGGTCATCACCTCGCCCGAGCAGGTGCGCGATCTGGCCCGGCTGGTCAAGGAGGGCAAGGCCGACGTCCGGGCCATCGCCGACGAACTACGTCAGTGGAGTCTGTGAATCCTTTTGTGTGAGATTCCCGGAATACCACCTTCCGTCGTGAATCATCGTTAACGTCCGGCTCATGACACACATAAGGAACATGCGTGCGAGACGAATGACGGTCGTGGGCGCGGCGGCGGCCCTGGTGCTCGGAGTCGGCGGAGCGATCGCCGTCGCCGCGCCGGACGAGGGCTCGGCCGATCCGACCCCTGTCCCCACCGTGACGACCGAGCCCGAACCCGGCACGGGCGGGGTCAGCGGCAGCACCGACGGCAGCGGCACCGGCGGCGGCTCCGACGGCGGCAGCGTGAGCGGTTCGGGCGGCGGTGTCGACCCCAGCCCGAGCGATGCGCCGTGCCCGACCGGAGCCCCGGATCCCGCTGTCGGCCCGAACCCAACCGACAGCACAGACGTCGGCAGCACGGACGGCGGCGGCTCCGACGGCGGCAGCGTGAGCGGTTCGGGCGGCGGTGTCGACCCCAGCCCGAGCGATGCGCTGTGCCCGACCGGAGCCCCGGACCCGACCGACAGCCCCGTGCCCAGCGAACCGGCAAGCCTCGACGACCTGGAGAAGCGGATCGACGAGCTCGACAAGAAGATCGACGAGCTGCCCACGAAGAAGGACCTCGCCGACGCGCTCCGGGCGTTGGCGGACCGACTGGAGCAGGACGACTAGTAGGGCTTTGTTAGGTACCCCGGATGATCAAGCAGGAGTAGGGTTGTGATCTTCTTTGAGGTGTGACACCTGAGGAGATGGAAGAGGTCCG
>NZ_JBEZKL010000229.1:0-6734 GCF_040704695.1 Streptomyces sp. NPDC048411 | reverse complement strand
CGGCCTGCCGCAGCCTGAGCCCAGGGCCGGCACCCGGCCCCACCACACCTCAACACACCGTCAGACACCCACACACCCAACAACGTGACAACGCCGTGGTGACTGAAGTTTCCAGTACCCGGCCCTACTGGCCACGGGCCGGTTGGTTGGCGATCAGCAGGGTAGTGCCGGCCGGGCGGAAGCCCAGTCGGGCATAGATGCGCGCGATGGCCTCATCGGCGTAGGCCAGGAAGACGGTACGCACGCCATGGTCGCGGGCATGGGAGGCCAGGGCCGTCATGACGGCGGCGCCTAGACCCTGGCGGCGGGCAGCGGGGAGGGTACCGATTCCGCCGATCTCGGTGGTGCCATTCGCTGGGTGGTAGTGGCCCGCGGCAAGCGGGGTGCCGTCCGGGGCGAAGGCGGCGACGAGCGTTTTGTGGCCGGCTCGGAGAGAGGGGCAGGTCGATGCGGCTGTGCCGTCCGCCTTGAGCTCTTCGGCCGCTGCCTCCAACTCCGCGCGGCCCGCCAACCCCACTGCCGTGCCCCGGTCTGCGAACGCCACTCCGGGAAGAGCGAGTACGGCGGGCAGTGCCGAATCGTCGGCATCCACAACCCGGATCGTGACGCCATCTGGAAGGGGCTGCGGGGGCAGTTGATGGAGTGGATCGAGGATCATCAGCGGGCGTTCGGCCACCGGGAGACCCGCTGCCTCGGCACGGCCACGCAACAACGGCGTTACCTCAGAGAGCCACTCGAAGGCCTCCGGCACGCCGAGCTCGCGCTGCCGGGCGCGTACCAGCTCGATGTCGGCCGCAGAGGGCGTCACCGGGCCGCCTGCCGAGGTGGGGCGGGCATGGCTCGGGCCGCCGTAGTACGGGGCACCTACCTCCTTTCGTACGAAAAGGTGAAAGGAGCCGAACATCTCGGCTTCGGCGAACAGCAGCGGCACGGTGGCGTAGTACTGCTCGATGCGGTCACGCAGGGACGGCTGGCTCATGGGACGCATCCCATCACGGGGTGGTGCAGCACCGCCTGCGAAAAAGCCCGAGACGGGCGGCGACCAGTCCGGCTCGCGTGTCGTCACCGGTACCGGGCCGGTTTGACCAGGAAGCTGAGAGGGGACATCAACCGATCCGCAGGATTTGACAATTACTCCACACCCCCCGCGCGCTGAGGAATCGTCAAGACCTGTGGATCGGCGTGTCACGCGACTTGAGCATCACCTCCTGATTCGCGGGGCGTTCGACCCGTATCGTCGAGGCATGGACACCACTGCTTCACCCCGCGTCCTCGTCATTGGGCTTGATCCGTATCGGGTGCCTGGGCCGTGGGATCCGGAGCCGGTAGCCAAGGCGATCGAGGCGGGACTGACCAAGTTCGCCGAACATGGCGTGGGCGTCGAGACCTGCCTAATCGGCCTTGATGGAAGTGACGACGTGGATGCGGTCGTCGGGAATGCGCTGCGAGCCCATCCGTGGGAGTGCGTCACCGTCGGCGGTGGCCTGCGGCACTCAGACGATCAGGTTGAACTCTTCGAGCAAGTAATCAACCTGGTTCGGCGGCACGCACCCGATGCGGCCATCGCGTTCAACAGGACCCCAGCCACTACCTACGAGGCCGCTGCCCGTTGGATCGAGTGACGACAGTGAACTACGGGACTTGAGCATCACCTCCTGACTCGTCGTCGGGACGCTCGACGAGCTGGCCGCGCTCGAAACTGGCACCTGCTCGGGGGCGGCCCTCCTTATGCCGCCATGGGGCCCGCCCGCCGTCCACGGTTGACTCCCTGAGGAAGTGCGAGGCGGCCCTCCTTTTGCTGCCACGGACGTCGGCTCGGGCTCCTCGGCGAACAGTTGCCGCTGCTCGGGCTCGGCGTCGATCATGCTGGCGGTGATGACGGACAGCTCGTGTACGTTGCGCGACTCTGGTGCGAAATTCTTGACGGATGATCGGCTGGTTGCGGAATGATCGCCCCTGCGGTTGCCAGCATGCACACGCCCCAGCGCCCGCTCGCGGTGGCTTGGACCTCCAGTAGGAGGCGAGGGAGCGCAGTGCCGGCGGGGGAACGCCTGTAGGGTTCCAAAAGCCCTGCACATGCGCTGACCTGCGCGTTCGTCAACTTCGCTGATCTTCCTCAGGCGGTGTCGCGGTACTCGTGAATGAGTCCGCTGAGGACGTCGTGCCGTTGGATGCGCTGTGCGGGGAAGGGGATGACGTCGGGGTCGTCGACTGGAGCGCGGAGCTGCAGGGCCCGATGGGGTCGTCCGGTGTTGTAGTGCTGGGCGTACTCGGCGAGGACGTGCCGTAGGTGTTGCTCGTTGTAGATCAGCAGCCGGTCGGTGCATTCGACCCTGACCGTGCGTATGACCCTCTCCGCGTGGGCGTTCATCCGCGGCGTCTGCGGCGCACTCTTCAGGATTTCGATGTCGTCGGCGGTGAAGACCGCGTCGAAGGCCTGAGTGTAGCGGCTGGCGCGGTCGCGCAACAGGGAGCGGAAGCCGGAGGCGCGGTCACCGAGGTCGGCGAGGAGGTTGCGGGCGAGCTGGGTGGCCCAGGCCGCGGTGGGGTGGGCGGTGACACCGAGGATGTGCACAGTGCGGGTGCCGATTTCCAGGACGTAGAACACGTACAGCCGTCTCAGGGTCACCGTGTCGACGTGGAAGAAATCGGCGGCGAGCAGGCCGGAGGCTTGGGCGTGTAGGAAATCGCGCCAGGTCGGAGTGCCCGGGTTTCGGCGGGGTGCGGGGGTGAGGCCGGCGCTGCGGAGGATGCGGCGGATGGTGGAGGCTCCGACGCGGTGGCCGAGGCGTCGCAGTTCGCCCTGGATGCGGGTGTAGCCCCACGTCGGGTTTTCGCGGGCCAGGCGCAGGATGAGGGCGGTGAGTTCCTCGGAGACCGGCGGGCGTCCGGTCCGCGCGGGTTTCTGTTTCCACTTCCAGCGCAGCAGTCGGCGGTGCCAGGACAGCAGGGTGCCGGGGGTGACCAGGCGGTGGCGACGCAGTCTGGCCGGCAGGTGCCGGGCGAGGGCGGCGAGTACCGCGCGGTCCGGCCACGTCAGGTCCGGCCGGGTACCGAGTTGGCGGCGCAGCACCGCGTTCTCGTGGCGCAGCGCGAGGAGCTCAATGTCCTTGGCCTCCTCCGAGCGTGACAGCAGCAGGAGCAGTCCGAGAAGCCGGATGAAGATCAGGTAGAGCACGCGCAACGCCATGCAGTCCGAGCATGCCGTGATCGCCTTGAACTGCAAAGGCCCTGATCAGAGGCTACGCGCTAGTTTTGGCACCCTACAGTCCCCTGTGGAAACGAGGACCTGGGCGAGTTCAGGGTGCTGAGTGAACTTCGCGCGAAGGAGCTCTGCCATGACCGCGAGCCGAACGTTAGGCCAGTCACTCCGGTGCGTTGCCTGGCCACCCAGGTCATGTGCCTCTCTGCCGGAGGCCGCATCCCGGATTCTGCTTCTGTCAGAGCCCGTGAACAAACTGATCATTTCCGGTGTTTGGCGTCCTTCGTGCCCGCCAGGCGTCGTGACATCAGCATGATCATGGACCACTTGACCATGGCTTCATGGTGCTCGGGTAACCGTTCGTAGTCGCGTACGCAGCGGCGGCGCTGGAAGATCCACGACAGCGTGCGCTCCACCACCCACCTGCGTGGCACTACCACGAAGCCCTTGGCGTCGTCATTGCGTTTGACGATCTCAATCGTGAGCTGGAGCTTCTTCTTGGCCCAGGTGACGAGTTTCCCGGCGTAGCCGCCGTCGGCCCAGACCAGACTGATTGATTCGAAGAGGTCGCGCAGGTGCGCCAGTGCGGGGCGGGCTCCGTCGCGGTCCTGCACGCTCGCGCTGGTGACCATGACGACCAGGAGCAGGCCGATCGTGTCCACGATCACGTGGCGCTTGCGGTCTGCCACCTTCTTGCCCGCGTCGTACCCGCGGCTGTCGGCGCCGACCGTCTCCGCGGCGCGTACCGACTGCGAGTCGATGATCGCGGCGGTCGGGTCGGTGTCCCGGCCCTCGGACCGGCGGACCTCGTCGCGCAGGTCATTGTGGATGGCGTCGACGCTTCCGTCCTGCCACCACCGGGTGAAGACCGCGTGCACCGTGCGCCAGTGCGGGAAGTCGCCCGGCAGGTTGCGCCACTTGTTGCCGTTGTCCGCGACGTAGAAGATCGCATCCACGATCAGCCGGCGGCAGTACTCCTCCGGCCGCCCGCCGTTGCCGTCCAGCCATGCCGGCCACGGCAGCACCGCCGCGATGACCTGCCACTCCGCGTCCGTGGTGTCCGAGGTGTAGCGGCGTGGTCGGGTCGGATGGCGGCGGCCGTGACCGAACCGGCAGGCCAGGCACGGGCAGTCGGCTTGCCCATTCGGGGCGACAGCAGGGGCGGCAGGGGCGTACAACGGCATGACAGGAACTCTTGGCGCGACTGGGCTTCGACACCGCAGTTGCTACCAAGAGGTCCTGGCCGTGCACATCACTTCGCCGATTCCCACCCGCCCTCGACGATCAGTTTGTTCACGGGCACTTAGATGCCGGAAGCCATCACCAACACCACATCACCGTTATCAACGAATCCCGAACAACCGCAGGCCAGACGCCCAGTCATCACCACCTCCAGCGCCCCGGAAGCACCCATCCCCTTCTCAGAAAACCCCCAACATCCCCGCTCAAACCACGCCCACCACACCAACTACGAACCCCCGAATCACAGCTCTCTCAGCTGGCGTGAAGGATCCGAAAGCGATCGGGTTCCGCCGGATCTCGATCAACGACTTGGATGGGCGTACAAGCCCATTGCCACACGCCGATGCCTGGTCTGCGGGAGAACTGAATCTGCCCGCGGGTGCCTTCGACTGCAACGCGCGCCCAGGATTCGGCAGTGCGCGCCCGGTCCGCGCCGTGAGAACGCAGCACATCGGCGATGACGGCAATCGTGTCATAGCCCTCGAAGGCGACGAAGGAGGGCGCTTCGGCCAGCCGCTCGCGGAGGGCCGTCTCGACTCGTGCACCGAGTGGGCTGAGGCACTCGGGCAGGTAGCGCAAGAACGGGATCGCGGCGCTGTCGTCGCCCAGCAGCGTCGCCCATTCGGCGAACTCCGGCTGTCCGGCCGGAGCACCAATCATGATCTCGGCGAGGCGCTGGTCGCGGCGGACGGACTTGACGATCGGCACGGCCGGCTCCGGGTGGCCGACCAGAAGAAGGAGGGCTGTCGCGCGATGGTCGACGAGTTCGTCGCACACGGCCGCGGGGGTGAGCGCGCTCATGTCGAGTTCGACGACGGTGCCGCCGCGAGGAACGAGGTAGTCCCGCAGAATGCGGGTCCCAGATGCCCAGTAAACACTCGGCTGGGCTGCTACGGCGATTCGGCTGTGGCCCGCGCCGAGGAGGAAGTCTGCGTAGACCTGCCAGCCGTGGGACTGCGGCGGGGCGAGGCGCGCGACCCATTCCGTTGGCTGTTCGGTGAGTGCGTCGAGAACCGCTGACGAGCAGAGGAACGGCAGGCCGAGGGCGTCGGCCCTGGCGGCAGCGGCGCGAGCAACGACGCTGTGATACTCCCCCGCCAAGGCAGCCACGCCCAGGCGAGCCAATTCATCTACGGCCGCCGCGGCCCTCTGCGGATCAGCCGCGGTGTCTCGGACCACCAGCTCGAGTGGTCTTCCGACGATCCCGCCGGCGTCATTGACTTCGCGAACGGCCAGCTCCAGTCCAGCGAGCAAGTGTTGGCCTGCCTCGACCCAGCCAGGCCGACTGAGCGGAACGAGAGCGCCGATCTGGACGGATGACCCGTCAGTCTGCTCCGCACCGGGTAGCGATGGTGGCGCATTCATGCGTTGGCGTCTCCCGTGTGACGAATCGGTTGCGGTGTGCCCGGATCGCAGAGTGGCCACGACCGACAGTTGTTCTCCAACAGCCGTGTGATGACCACTCTCGGTCACCTGTCCATGCAAGAGACGACCTGCCCCGTCGCGGCTGGCCACGAGTTGGATCGTGCCTGAGCTCACGTCAACTGTCAAGTGAATCCGTCGCGTTGACGCCCGGTAAGCTTCGGATTTCGTTGTCTAAGTCGACTCCCAGTGTCTATCTCAACATGTGCGCAGCGGCTTTCGGTCGATCTTGACGTGGCGCGACTATGCATTGATGATCTCTACTGGATAGGACGGACTGGGCGCAGATCATCACGCACGGTGAGCACTCTAGTTCCTGTGCGGGGGCGCTCCGGGGGCTGTCCATGCCTGCGGCATGTGGTGCCGTTGGGGTGATCTCTTTGGAGTGCTATGGACTTGACGTTCTTGCGTACCTGTTTGGCCGTATACCGTGCGGGCTCCTTCACCAAGGCAGCCCAGGACTTGGGAATTTACCAACCAGCGGTAACCGGAAATGTGCGGAACCTGGAAAAGAGTTTGGGGCAGCCGCTGTTTCTGCGAACGCCTCAAGGGGTGGTTCCTACTGATGCCGCACACGGGCGCTGTCACGTTGACTGACGGGGTGAGATGATCTTCGGGTTGATCATGGTGGAGGGGTTGTTCGTGGGGGACGGGTCGCCGTAGTACAAGGGGTACCGGTATCCGGTCGAGGTGATCTCGCACTGCGTGTGGCTGTACTTCCGGTTCCCCCTCAGTTTCCGTGAGGTCGAGGAACTCATGCTGAAGCGCGGCGGATCGTCTCGTACGCCTCGACGCCTTCGTGTCCCAGGCACTTCTGGGCGATGCGCTCTGCGAGTGTCTCGATCAGATCGACCGGCTCTCCCTGCAC
>NZ_JBEZKL010000228.1:0-6988 GCF_040704695.1 Streptomyces sp. NPDC048411 | reverse complement strand
CGAAGCGCTCATCCTGCTCATCCATGGAAATTTCCTTTCTGATGGGGATCGGCCGGGCCTGCGGTGAGCCGACGACCTTCCGTGATACGGAGAGACCCATGAGTTTTGACATCTACGTGTGCCGGTTCGAGAACGGTGAGCCGGCGCTGCTCGACATGAACGCCGCACACGAGGTCCTCGACCCCCATGTGGTGGCGCGGGACCCCGGGCTGCACTTCCTCCAGGTGAGCACGGGAACGGGGGAGATGGCGGACGTCTATTTCAGCAGCCCCACCAACATCACCTTCAACCGTTTCGGAGGGGAGGGGGTCATGGACCTCCTCGCAGGGCTGCTGCTGCGGCTCGACGCGGTGCTCATCGTTCCCGGCGGGACCGTCGTCCTCCAGCGGGAGGAAGACGAAGAGTTGCTGCCGGCGCCGCTGAAGGAAGGCTGCACCACGGTGGTCGCCCGTACGGGCGCGGAGATCACGGAGGTGATCCGGGCAGCGTGAGCCCATGACGGAAGGGGCCTTTCCGTACTTACGGGCGCGGCGCGTCAGCCCGCCGTCAGCCGGACAGTCACCCTGGCAAGGCGAGCGTTACCACCGGGGCCCGGAGCGCCGGGCTTTCGGAGGCCGAGACATTGCAGGGCCGAGAATCACCGGGCCGCCCCCTGCTCAGGGGCCCCGATGTTCCGCGTTCCGCCGTGCCCGCGCCGCCCGGCCGCGGTCACGGTCGTTCTCCGACGTCCCCGTCCGCCGCTTCGGGCCGGTGCAGGGGCAGTTGGTCCCCGCTCCGGCCCGCGTGCTCAGCCCGGCGTTGGTGCTCATGCGTGCACGGCCGTGGTCCCGTACGGCACACCACCCGCACCGGGCCCAGCAGCTCGTACGCCTGACGCTTGGCGGCGCCGAACACCGGCGCGTCGGCCACCCGCAGCCGGTTCAGCAGCGTCGTCGCCAGCTCCACCTCGATGGTGTTGGGGCCGTGCCGCAGCCGCGATCCCAGGTCCACCACCCGCGTCACCTGGTCCGCCGGCGGAAGGGCGTGGCCGTTGACGCGGATACGGAAGGTGTCGCACACCTCGCCCAGCTCCAACCGTGCTCCGGTCCCCTCGGTCCACTCCCTGCCCGGGGTGAAGGTGGCGCGGTAGGTACCCACGCCCGACACGTCCTCCAGGCCGGTGATCTGCGACCACGGCAGCAGCCCGTCCGGCAGCGACGGTTGTGCTGCACATGGACGGTCTCGGTGGCGCTGGAACCCGGCCGCCAGTCCTCCACGTCCAGCTTCCACGACTCCAGGGCGAACGGCGCGGGCACCTCCGGACGAGGGCGTCCACCGAGCGTCCGTTGTCGAACGTGGTGCGACAGGAGCCCGCATTGGCGGCCCGCACCTCGAACGTCCGGCCGTCGGCGGTGACGACCTCGTCGGCCGACGTCGCGGTGACGTCCCGGGCGAAGACGCCACCGGAGGGCCCGGGACAGCCGCACGATGCTCACGGCACCCGGCGCCAGGTCCACCGTGAGACGGATTCACCCGTCTTCGGTGCGGGGGTACGCGGCAAGCGGCGTGACCGAACCGGTAAATGGGTCCAGCAGGTGGGGGGTGCCCCTATCTCTTTCGTCAAGCCCCGGGGAGGATGCGGGTCATGACGCGAGGGGACCAGGGGCGGGATCGGATGGGCCGGACGGCGGTGCACTATGCCGCTTTGAACGGTGACCAGCACCCTCGGTACCCGGCACTGCTTCTTCATCAGCTTGGCCATGAACCGCTTGGCGGCCTTGGCGTCCCGCTTGGACTGCACCAGGATGTCCAGCACAGTGCCGTCCTGGTCCACCGCCCGCCACAGGTACTGCCGCTTGCCGTTGATCTTGATGAAGACCTCGTCGAGGTGCCATTTGTCACCGGGCCGCGGCCGGCGGCGGCGCAGCCCGTCGGCGTAGGCCTGGCCGAACTTCGCACACCAGCGGCGCACGGTCTCGCAGGAGACGATCACGCCGCGTTGGAGCATCAGTTCCTCGACCTCGCGGTAGCTGAGCGGGAACCGGAAGTACAGCCACACGCAGTGGGAGATGACTTCGACCGGGTAGCGGTGCCCCTTGTACGGCGGCGCCGGGTTCACCACGACGATCCCCCTCCAGCATGATCAACCCGAAGATCCAACCATGTCATCCGCCAACGTGACAGCGCCGCTCCGCTCATATGGCGTCGCCCACCGGGAGCTGATGCCCTCGGTGGAACACCGTGCTCACAAAGGGCTGAACAACCGGGCCGAGAACTCTCACCAACCCACGAGACAGCGGGAACGGGCCATGAAGGGCTTCCGCAGCGCCGGCGCCGCCCAACGGTTCCTGTCCGCGTTCAGCAGCATTTCCCCCCACTTCCGTCCCCGGCGACATCTCCGCACCGCCGCCGAACACCGCCTCGAGATGACCATCCGCTTCACCGTCTGGGACCACATCACCGAGAACATCTGCCGGCCGGCCGCGGCCTGAACGGGCACCGGAACCACACCCCAGCACGCTTCGAAGCTCTACCGACCAGTCATCCGCCGTCAACGTGACAACGCCAAACATCGACATCCTGGGCCGGCCTCCCGCACCGCGGGCAGCCGGTCCCCGCACTTCCCATCCTGCCCGGAACCGGCAGAGCTCCGGTGCTGCGAGAGGGCGTCACCCAAAGACTGGAGCCTGTACGGGAATGATCCTGACTGGTTGACCGTTCATCAACCTGTGGGTACGGAGGGGACAGTGCCCCCGGGCCTCACCTCTAGCCCATGGGGAAGATCGTTCGGCTGAAGCCCCATGGAGCCCTCCGCCGAGAGGCGACCACCCTCCGTACCGCACACAGGACTGCCCCGACTGGCCTCCCCCGGACCAGCCGGGGCAGTCCTGTGTCTGCAGCCCACGGAGGTGTGCGGGCCGTGAAGCGGTGCTCCGTATCCACTCGGGTCAGAGTGCATTCCTCCGACAGAGGGATTCGCTGGAACGGTCAGCGCACCGCTCGCAAATCGAACGCACGTACCATTCATGTGTGCCCACGTACGACTTTCCCCAGGACCTCCGCGACGCCCAGCTCGCACTGCACCAGACCCGCGCCGCATACGAGCAGTACGCCACCACGCTCCCGTGGTCGGCTGCGCCGATGCCCGGCTGGGAGAGCGAGAAGCAGCCGTACACCAGTTTCCGCTCCGGGAAGGCGGACAGCCCCGGGTATACGGAGGAGCAGGCCGCGGAGGTCGCCGACTTCCAGGAGAAGCTGCGTCGGCTGAGCGCCCTGGTGGCCACGCACTCGTACCGGACGACCCTCGAAGGCGGAGTAGTGGACGCCCGGATGGCCCTCAAGCACGTCCACGAAGCCGCGGACGAGGCCGCGTAGCCATGTCCGACCCCGGATCGATATCCCGCCTCGACAAGCTCCGGGCCCTTGAGGAGTGGCTGGACTGGCAGCTGCGCCAGACCCAGGGCCGGATCCGGGAGCTCAAGGCCCAGGAGCGGCAGGAGCATCAGCAGGAGGAGCAGCGGGCACGGGAGAGGCGCGAGCAGGGGAAGCCGCGGGTCGAGGAGCGACGTAGCAGGGAGCGGCGCCCGCGTACCCCGGACTGGGGCATCGACGACATCGGTGTCGGCACCCGGCAGTCCGAGGTCCATTGTGGCGACTGTTTCACCGCCGGAAAGCGGCTGCGGGCGATCAGCCGGGAGCAGGCGCTTGCCGCTCGCGCTGACGGAGCCCCGGCCTGTGAGGTGTGCCGGCCGGACACTGCGCTCGGCGCGCTGTGATCAGTGCCCGGTCGCACCCCAGCTCGCCGAGGACGGAGAGTCCGACGACGTACGCGATGCCCCAGCCCGGGATGTCGAAGACGTCGCGCAGCACCTGGTCGCTGTAGCCCACGTAGACACCGGAGGCCATGGCTATGCGCCACAGGCCGGACGGGACGGCGCACAGCGCGATGGCGTGGGCGGCGCGGCGGGCCCAGGCGGGGGCGGGAGCAGGGGCGAAGACGGGGCGAGGGCCGGTCGCTGGCGTCATGACGTCCATGCTGGCCCCGGCCGTGGCCGCCGCATGTCGGTCGCGAGGTCGAACTGCCTCCACCGCACGGGGGAGGACGCACCCGCTACAGGGATGAGCCAAGGGGAGCCAAGAGGAGCCACGGACCGGCCTTTTGAGCAGCGGTTATGCTGCGGCCGCAGGCACATGCACAGCCAGGGGAGGGCGCGCGAGATGGGCTTTCGCAGACTGTTCGGGATCGGCAACGGGAACGGCAACGGCGGCAACGACGACCCGCCGGAGATCGACACGCAGATCACCACGTTCCACCTGGTGCCCGGGCAGGACATCGCGGGGGAGGTCGTCCTCAAGGGCGGCAGCCAGGGTTTCAAGATCGATCACCTCAACCTCGATGTCGTGGCCAAGGGCTACTACTACAACGGCACGATCACGGACGACGAGGTGACGGGTCTGAACGTCCGTCGCTACTCCCTGACCGTGGCGCCCGGCGCGGAGGAGCGGGTCCCGTTCAGCGGCCGCCTGCCCTGGGAGTGCCCCGTCACCGAACTCGCCGGACAGGCGCTCGGCGTGGACGTGTCGCTGACCACCTGGCTGCAATGGGAGTCGGAATCCCCGGTCCGGGACCTGGACTTCCTGCACATCGCGGCCCCGCCGCTGTACGAGGCGGTCCTGGACGCCTTCGCCGAAGAGGGGTACCGCGTCAACGGGTCCCAGCTCATCGACGAGTACATCCCCGACGCGGAGGCGCGCAGGGGCCTGTACCAGATCTTCTTCGTCAGCGACCCCGGGCGGGGTGCGGACCGGTTCGCGGAACTGGAGATCGTCTTCCACCAGAACGCGGTCGGCGCGATGGTCTACGTCCGGCGCGCCGCACGCTCCACGTTCCAGTGGAAGGAGAAGCCCCCGGTGCGCTCCTTCCCAGCCGCGCACCACGAGGCCGGGCAGATCGACCTCGGCGAGCGGGTACGTAAGACGCTTGCCGCGCTCGCGCTCATGGACGGCTAGGCGTCGCCGCAGGTCGCAGGCGTCATCATCGGCGGCGGCAGCGCCGGCGTCGTCGCCGCTAGCCCGGCCCCGGCCGCCCGCGGGGTGCCGATGCCGATTTCGGTGATGCCCCAGTCCGGGGTACGCGGGCGCCGCTCCATGGCCTGCTGCTCCTCGGGCCGGCGGCTCCCCTGCTCGCTCCGCGCCTCGCCCAGCGGTTTCTCCTGCTCCTGCGCCTCAAGCTCCCGGATCCGACCGCGGGTCTGGCGCAGCTGCCAGTCCAGCCACTCCTCAAGGGCCCGCAGCTTGTCGAGGCGGGACATCGATCCGGGGTTGGACACGGCTACGCCGCCTGGACCTCGTGGGCGTGCTTGAGCGCCATCCTGGCCGCCACCACACCGCTGCCGAGCGTCGCCCAGTACGGGTGAGTCGACACCTCGATGCTCAGCCGGAGCAGCTCATCCTGGAACCGGCGCACTTCCGCGGCCTGCCCCTCCGTGTACCCGGGAGAGTCGCCCTTGTGGGACCGGTAGTTGCTGTGGAGCTGCTTGTCGGCCTCCCACCCGGGCATCGGTTCGGCCGACCACGGCAACGCCTGCGCGTACTCCTCGTACGCGGCGCGGGTCTGGTGCAGCGCGAGCTGGGCGTCGCGCAGGTCCTCGGGAAAGTCGTACGTGGGCACACATGAATGGTACGCATGTTCGATTTCGGGATGCGAACGGCGCGCTGTCCGCTCCGGCGAATCCCCTCTGCTGGAGGACCTTGACCGGCAGGGCGCGCGAGCGCACGACGTCGATGCGCGGAGCGTCATTCGGGTGTGACGCTGCGCGCTGTGTGGCATACTGATTGTGCAGACCTGGCCTACGTACGTGGGAGCACCGGGTCTAGCTTCCTCAAGGCCCGGCCAATGTGCCGGGCCTTTGTGTTTCTCAGATCCGGCGCGAAGCTGCGGCGGCAGGCAGCTGCTGGCTCCACCAGTCCCACATGAAGCCCTTGCCCGGGTGCCGCTGGACGACCTGGTACGCGGTGTACGCGAGCAGGTCGGCGGCCTGGACCGGCTGGCTGTTGTGCGAGCCGATGAACCAGGGATCCTCGACGATGTGCCGGGTGGCCAGCCGTAGCTTGCGGTGCTCGCGCTGGTAGGTCAGATCCGACCCGTCCCCGTCCCTGACGATGATGCCGTGGTCGCCGGCCGCGCCGAGCCGGGCGTCGATGTCGGCCAGCAGCGCCCCGTACACCGCCGCGCGCTGGTCGTAGTAGGCCCGGCCCTTCTCGTTGGTGTGCCGCCACACCGCGCCCACCCGCGTGCCGGGCATGGCCGCAATGGCGGCGAGGTTGGCCTGGGCCACCTGGCGCCGGTTCCTCTTCTGGCGGTTCCACGCTCTTCTGGTCGACGGGGTTCCGCGGCCGGGGATGAACTGCGTGGCGTGCAGCTCGTAGTCGGCAGGGATACCGGTGTCCGCGTACAGCTTCTTGCGGAAGTTGAGCAGCAGGCGCAGAGCTGCGCTCCAATGTGCGAGGTCGATCTCCGCCCAGCCGTAGACGACGTACCCGGTGCTCTCCGCTCCCGAGTCGTCGATGTAGAAGATCCTTGCTGTCACCTGCTCAACCTACCGATCGGCCCTTCTCGGGAAGGGAGTTATCCACAGCAACCAATCGGGGTGCCGGTAAGAACCGTGTCAGTGCTGTTGTTTCGGACGGAGGTGGAAGACCACCGCCGCTTCGCCGCCGTAGCGGTGGGGTGAAGCTGGAGGCAGCCTGAACCGGGGATCGCTGGGGAGGGCGAGAGCAGTGCCTAGCAGCTACTGCACCACCGGGGCTCCTTCGCGTCCGTGTACCGGGCGTTCGACACACTTGAAGACTTCGAGGCCACAGGAAACGCGCGGGAAGTCCTTGCGCTCCAGGGGCGCAGCAGAGTTGCGCGGCTAACCCACCGTTGCCAGATCTTGAATGCGGCCCCCGCGGCTGATGGTCTGCGACCAGACCACGCCCCGCCCATCGGCGGGGCGTTCCTCTTTCC
>NZ_JBEZKL010000227.1:0-7167 GCF_040704695.1 Streptomyces sp. NPDC048411 | reverse complement strand
CGCTGGAGCATCAGCTCCTCCACCTCGCGGAAGCTGAGCAGGAATCGGAAGTACAGCCACACGCAGTGGGAGATGACCTCAACCGGATACCGGTGACCCCTATACGACGGCGACGCGCTCTCCACGGACGAGTCCCCTCCAGCATGATCAACCAGAAGATCATCCCATCCGGTCAGCCAACGTGACAGCGCCGTTCATCAAGGTCAACGAGGAGCGGAAGTACCTGTGGCGGGCCGTCGACCAGGACGGCAACGTGCTCGACATCCTCGTGCAGAGCCGCCGGGACAAGGCCGCCGCCCGGCGCCTCTTCCGCAGGCTGAGGAAGAAGACGAGCGCGGTGCCGCGAGTGATTGTCACGGACAAGCTTCGCTCCTACGGCGCGGCCCACCGCGAGGTCATGCCCTCCGTCGAGCACCGCTCCCACAAAGGCCTGAACAACCGGGCCGAGAACAGCCACCAGCCCACCCGCCAGCGTGAACGCGCGATGAAGGGCTTCCGCAGCGTCGGCGCGGCCCAGCGGTTCCTGTCCGCGTTCAGCGGCATCTCACCCCACTTCCGACCCCACCGCCACCTGATGACCGCCCCCGACCACCGAGCCGAGATGACCATCCGCTTCACCATCTGGGACCAGATCACCGAGAACATCAGCCGGCCAGCCGCGGGCTGACCCGGGATCCCGCCGCAGGGATCCGCACCCGAACGCGCCGTCAGGCGCCCACGCACCCAACAACGTGACAACGCCGTCACGGCCGATGACCGCTCCCATTAACATGGCATCGCCGCGGATCACCGATACGTCGAAGTCGGCGTCCTTTCGGATGATCGCCTTGTTGAAGTATGCGTCTCCTCGGATCTCGGCCCCGCGGAAGTCGGCACTGCTGGTGAACTGCGCTCGATCAAAGTGCGTGTTGCCCAGGCAAGGCCGGCCGGTGTCGGGATCGGAAAGGGCAGAGCGCAGTTTGTCCATCAGGCGCGGGGTGATGCGGGTCCCACGGTGGTCGATGTCGCTACCCGGAGCGAGCCCGGCGAGGTAGGAATCGAGCTGGTCGTCTGTGAGGTGTGCCAGGCATGCGGTGTGTGGGTCGACACTGCGACCCTGGCAGCCGAACGTTCGGCCAGTGGCCGGGTCTGCTCCAAGGCCGCAGTACGGCCACTCAGGTTCGGTAGGGGCTGCAGTCATGACCTGATGGACGTCGAGCGCTGTCCAGTGGTTGTACCCATCCCGGACAGCCCGTCATCCGCCGCCAGGCCGGACCTCGTTGAACTCACCGAGGCTGGCCGGACAGCGCTGAGTCATCGGTGTTGTGTGACTCGGAGTCGCCGTTGGTCAGGGCCAGGAACGGGCCGGGATCTGCCAGTTCGGCCACGGCCGCTTCCAGATCGCGCTCCGCAGCGGCGGGCAGCGGGACGCCGAAGGCGGCGGCCCGGGCGAGCCCGCTCCGCCAGAGGCCGGTGTAAGCGTGCTCCCAGTCGCCCAGCCGGTCAGCGCCGGTGCCCAGCGCCGTGCGGCGGGCGTTGAACAGCGCGGCGCGGCCAGCGGATGCGGCGGCCAGCTCGCCCATCGAGGAGGCGAAGGCGGTCAGTTCGGCGTCCAGGGCCGGGGTGTGGCCGTCGCGGTGCAGCAGTTCGGCCAGTTCAGTGCGCGGGTACAGGTCCTCCAGCACGAGCAGGCGGGAATCCGGTGAGGCGGCGTGCAGGCCTGGTGCGAGGTCGAGGCGGAGGTCGTCGGCGATGAAGGCGAGCGCGGCGTGCTCGCACCGCGTCAGAAGCGGTCACGGGTGGTGGGGAGGATGCTGGTCTACCGGGCCGGTCAGCGTTGGCTCGCCTCTATGGTGTCCTTGGCCACCAGAATGTCGTCGGACCAGCAAAGCCGGTAGAGGTCGACTTGGTCCAACAGGTCGCGGCCGGAGCGGTAGAACTCGCAGTTCGTAGCCGGCGGCCGGGGTGCGGAACTGGCGTGGTCGGGCGGATACGGGAAAGCGCGGGCCGGGAGCAGACGGGCGATCTCGGCGCGGGACCGCCCCGTCTCCAGCTGGTCAAACCGGGACGGCGACAGCACGCCCATCGTCAGCTGCCAGGCCAGATAGACGGCGGCCGGCACGAAGAACGCTGCCGCGACGACCGGCGCCGCGAAGGCGACGACGGAGCGAAGGCGCGCGGCGCGCCGTACCTCGGCGAGCCGTTCGGCGGACTCCGGGGCGGCGCCGAGGTCCATGTCCCTGCCCGTGCCGGGGGTCGCCGCCCGCGTCACAAGGCGGGCCGGGGCCTGGTGCGGGAGAACGGCGGTGACACGGAACCCGCCCTGGTGCGGACCGGTCCACAAGGAGCCGCCGAGAACGGTCACCCGCTCCCGAAGCCCCGTCAGTCCCCGGCGGCCTGCGCCCGAGGCCCGGACTTCGTCCGTCTGCCCAGGCCCGTCAGCGGGCCCGCCCGCCGGTGGGGCCGCGTTGACGACGCTCACGCGGGTGCGGTCGGCCTCGTGGGTGATCCCCACCCGGACCACGCCGCCCGGGGCGTGCTTCACGGCGTTGGTGAGGGCCTCCTGCACCACCCGGTACATTCCGCGTTCGACCAGGGGCGACAGCGCGGGCACCGCTCCACGCCGCTCCCAGCGCACCGGCACCCCGGAGGCGACCGCCTGGCCGAGAAGGTCTTCGACGCTGTCTTTGACGGGCAGGCCGCCCGGGCCCGTCTCCGTCCCCGGCTCCGGTGGTTCGTGCAGGATGGCGACGGTCTCCCGTAGCTGCTCGACGGCGTCCGCGATGGTCCCGCGCAGCTCGGCGAGGTCGGCGCGGTCGCGGTTGGTGAGGTCGGGGGAGAGCTCCAGGGCGCCGGCACGCAGGGCAACCAGGCTCAGGACATGGCCGAGGGAGTCGTGCATGTCGGCCGCGATGTCCGCGCGTTCGGCCAGCCGGGCCCGCTCTGCGACGAGGTGCTGCCGCTCCTCCAGGCTCCGGGCCAGCCGCCATCCCTCCCGTACGAGTTCGCGCCGGCCGCGCCAGTGCCGTCCGGCCAGCCAAGGCAGCAACAGGGCGGCGGGCAGCACGGTCAGGACGTAGAACCACCACACGGCCTGCACCCGCAGCACGGCGCCGGCCGCGACGTCGACGGCCAGGCAGACGGCGAGCACCAACAAGGGCGCCCGGGCCGCGGCGACCCGGGCGCCCAGCAGACAGCTCAGTGCGGCCAGCGACACGACGTGGGCGTTGGCGGGGGTCGCGGAGTCGGCCAGGCCCAGCGCACACAGCCCGTTGACCAGGAACACCGCGGCTCCCGGCCAGCTGCGGGACAGCGGCACCGCCACCGCCAGGACGGCCAGCGGGAGCAGCAGGTCCACGACCGGCGAGGCCGCGCCCGCGTCCCGGAACCCGTACCCGGTGGCGGCGGCGAGCACGGCCCACAGAGCCACGTCGACGAGCACGTACCTGGCCAGGTGGATGCGCGGATGCCACATGGTGCGTCAGCGTCCTTCCGCTCGGTGTCGTCACATGCCCGGGTCCATGCTGTGGGGCGTGCCCGAGCGCCCGACACTACGGTGGGCGATCGGCCGACTGCCGGGCCGGGCCCCGGCTGCCACAGGGTCAGGCGTCCCTGCGGCGCAGCACGTACAGGCCGGTCAGGTGTGCCGCCGTGGCCCACGCGGCCACGATCAGGACCGCCGTCGCCGACGTGTACGGGGCGTCGGCGCCGACGCGCATGAAGTGGTCGCCCGCCCCGTGCGGCAGACGGTCGTTGACGGCCGCGAGCCTGTCGCCGCCGAGCCCCAGAAGCACGCTCGGCAGCCCCCACAACAGCATGACGAGGACCGACAGTGCGCCAGCCGGATGTCGCGTGGCGAAGGCCACGCCGACGGTGAGCACGGCGACGAGCGCCTGGTATACCCCGATGGCGAGGATCTGTCCGAGGGTCGTTCCGGCGTCGAACGAGGCCCTCCCGTCGAATGCCCCCCAGGCCACGGCCGTGCCCACCACGGCAAACACGGCGCCGCCGAGGAACGCGACCACGGCCGCCACCAGCGCCTTCGCCGCCTGCACCCGATGCCGCCGCGGCACCCACAACAGTGCCGCCCGTACACTCCCCGTCGAGTACTCGGAGGTCACCGCGACCATCGCCAGGATGACGACGGCGAACTGGGAGATGACGGCGGAGGCGGCCGCAGCGTTCCCGACGGGCTGGACCGGATGCCCGTTGATGCGGGCGATCGAGGCGGAGTAGAAGGTGAACACCCCCGTGATCGCGAGACCCGCCAGAAGACAGAGGCAGGCGGCTCGGACGGAGCAGAGTTTGGTCCACTCAGAAGCGACCGCCCCGGCGAAACCGCCGGGCGTGCGCCGGCCCGGAGTGTCGGGCACGGTCCGCGGCGGAACCGTCCGCCCGCCGTGCGTCGTCGTCGTGTTCACTGTCGGCCCCCTTCTGCGGCGCTGCCCGTCGCGTACTCGACGCTCCGCGCGGTCAGGTCCATGTACGCCTGCTCCAGCGACACCCGGACGTCGCTCAGGCCGTGCAGCCGTACGCCGCAGTGGTGGGCGAGGTCGCCCACCACTGCGGCGGTACTGCCCTCGACGGTGAGTTCGCCGTCCGCAGACGTCTCGACGCCTACACCGTCGATTGCCATCAGGCGGCGGATCAGCGCCGCCCGCTCCTGCGGGTCGGGCACCGAGGCGCGCGCCGACGCGGGCGATGCGGCGGCCAGGAAATCCGTCATGGAGGTGTCGCTCAGCAGCCGCCCCCGCCCGATGACGACGAGGTGGTCGGCGGTCAGCTGCATCTCGCTCATCAGGTGGCTGGAGAGGAACACGGTGCGCCCCTCCGCCGCCTGGTCGCGCACGAGCCGGCGGATCCACCGCACGCCGTCGGGGTCGAGGCCGTTCACGGGCTCGTCCAGAATAAGCACGGGCGGGTCGCCGAGCAGGGCGCCTGCTACTCCGAGCCGCCCGCTCATGCCCAGCGAGTACGTTCCGGCCGGCCGACGAGCCGCCTTGGTCAGGCCCACCGTCTCGAGCACCTCGTCCACCCGGCATACCGGGATGCCGTTGGTCCGGGCCTGAGCGACCAGGTGCGCGCGGCCGGAGCGTGCCGGGTGAGCGGCCCGGGCGTCCAGCATCGCTCCGACCGCCCGCAGCGGCCGATGCAGATCCGCGTAGGGCCTGCCGGCGATCAGGGCCCGCCCGCGCGTGGGGTGGTCGAGACCCAGGATCATGCGCATCGTGGTGGACTTCCCAGCCCCGTTGGGGCCGAGGAAGCCGGTCACGCGGCCGGCCTGGATATCGAAGGTCAGATCGTCCACGGCGAGGGTTTCGCCATAGCGTTTTGACAGTTCTCGGAGGCTGATCACAAAGTTCCTTCGCCGTCGGTCGCAAAGCTCGGCGCACGGGACGCGGCAGGCCGCCGCGTCCCGTACGGCAGCGACGCTAGGAGTGAGCACAGCCGGCGCCTATCGGTCGAAAGGAAGCGGCACCCTGCCTTTCGTCAGGGGTGCTCTCCGACCCGGGACGGATCTTCAGAGCTCACCGCTCACACGGCGGTGAGCCGACCGTACGCTCGTCGCGTGGAAGAGAAGACGCCGAGCAGTCGGCCGGTCCGGGTCCTGGTGGCGGACGACGAGACGATGGTCCGGGCCGGCGTGCGGGCCATCCTGGCGCGGGACCCGCACGTCGAAGTGGTCGCCGAGGCGGGCGACGGGCACGAGGCCATCGCGCTGACCCGCCGACACCGACCGGACGTGGTCCTGTTGGACATCCAGATGCCCGGTCTCGACGGGCTGACGGCGGTGGCACGGTTCCGCCAGGAGCCGACAGCGGTCGGTCTGATCATGCTGACGACCTTCGGTCAGGACGAGTACATCACCCGAGCGCTCGAGGAAGGCGCCGACGGTTTCCTGTTGAAGGCGGACAACCCGAGGGAACTCCTCAACGGCGTACGGGCGGTCGGCGCCGGCGGGGCCTACCTGTCTCCGCGGGTCGCCGCCCGGGTCATCACCGGGATGCGCGCGCACCGGTCTGCACACCCCCACCGTCCACTGAACCGACTGACGGAGCGGGAACGCGACGTCCTGGCCGGACTCGGCGCGGGGCTGTCCAACGCGGAGATCGCGAGCCGACTGCACCTGGTCGAGGGCACGGTAAAAGCGCACGTCAGCGCCGTGCTCACGAAGCTGGGCACGCGCAACCGAGTGGAGGCGGCCATCGCCGCGCACGAGGCCGGCCTGATCCCGCCGCGCCACGGCTGACGCGTGCCCCTCGCCGGATCGAAGTGATCGTGGAAAACGTCACCGAAGAACGCATAGGTCGTGCCCGGCCAGTGTCCTTGCCGGACCCGGGCCAGCGGGCCATCGGTCGCCAGGCTCTTGAAGCCCGCGTTGATCGTGACATGGGCGGCTGGTTCGCGCTGACGACTGCGGTACGCAGGTGGAGCGCGAACCGGTACGGGTTGGCGGCGCCGGGAAACAGCTCCACCAGGGGCGTTGTCACCTCGTCGTGCGCGCCGGTGCCGACCTGGGTGACCTTCGGCAGGTCGTGCTTGCCGGGGGTCGGCGCCGCGTAGGTGCGCAGGGTGTCGGTGGCGGGGCCGGAGGCCGTCTTGTGGGCGGTCTCGGTCTTGCGGTTGCCGACCGCGTCGCAGGCGTACGAGGTCCAGTACGCGTCCGCACGGCCGACGACTGTGTCCGACGGCTTGGCCGAGCACTGCGCGTTCTTGTCGGTCCATGCATCGGTCACCCGGTGCAGCAGGTCCAGCGTGAAGCACTGGGTGTCCGTCGTACGGGCGGTGTCCTGGCCGTAGGAGGTGGAGATGCCGGTGACGTTGTTGGTCTGGTCGTACGAGTAGTGCGCGTCCTCGATGCGCTGCGGTGCGAGCTCACGGTCCAGGTAGCCGTCGGTGAGCGAGCCGGTGTGCTCGTCGTAGACGTAGGACGTGGTGAGCGTGCGGCCGAACTCGCCGTACTTGCGGGCGATGGTGCGACCGTAGTGGTCGTACGGGCACTGTCACGTTGGCTGACCGGGTGGGATGATCTTCGGGTTGATCATGCCGGAGGGGGCTGTCCGTGGAGAGCGCGTCGCCGTCGTACAGGGGGCACCGGTATCCGGTTGAGGTCATCTCCCACTGCGTGTGGCTGTACTTCCGATTCCTGCTCAGCTTCCGCGAGGTGGAGGAGCTGATGCTCCAGCG
>NZ_JBEZKL010000226.1:0-7210 GCF_040704695.1 Streptomyces sp. NPDC048411 | reverse complement strand
ACCCGGAAGCTAAGCCTTTCAGCGCCGATGGTACTGCAGGGGGGACCCTGTGGGAGAGTAGGACGCCGCCGAACAATTATTCCGGGAAAGCCCCGTGCCCTTGTGGCACGGGGCTTTTCTGCGTTCTGAGCGTCTAGGCTCGAACCATGCGCTACGAACTGGTCATCTTCGACAACGATGGTGTGCTCGTCGACAGTGAGCCGATCTCCAACGCCATCCTCTCCGGCTACCTGACCGAGCTCGGTCACCCCACCTCGTACGAGGAATCACTCCGTGACTACATGGGGTCCGCCGTGCACCGGGTGCACGACCTCGTCGAGGAAAGGACCGGGGAGAAGCTACCCGCGGACTTCGACGAGACGCTCCACTCCCGGATCTTCGCCGCGTTCCAGGAGGAGCTGGAACCGGTCGAAGGAATCGACGACGTGCTGGGAAAGCTCGTCGCCGACGGCGTGCCGTACTGCGTCGCCTCCTCCGGGAGCCACGAACGGATCCGGGTCGGGCAGCGCAAGACCGGGCTCGACCAGTGGTTCGAGGAGGAATGGATCTTCAGCGCGGAGGACGTCGGGCACGGGAAGCCGGCACCCGATCTGTTCCTCCTCGCCGCTGAGCGGATGGGCGTTCCGCCCGAGAGGTGTGTCGTCATCGAGGACAGCCCGCTCGGGGTGGAGGCGGCACGGGCCGCGGGGATGGATGTGTACGGGTTCACGTCGATGATGCCCGCCGACCGGCTCGCCGGTGTGACCGGGCACTTCTCCGACATGGCCCAACTGCGGGAACTGCTCGCCTGATTCATCTACCCATGGGTAGGCCAGGGCCCTACGCTGCGGCCATGACGGATGCGCGGCTGCGGCACGGTAGGGCTTCCTTGGCGTTGAGCTTCTTCGCGCAAGGGGTCACCTTTGCCCTGCTCGTGACGCGTATTCCTGCCATTCAGGACCGGTACGGGATATCCGACGGGCTGCTGCCCGTGTTCCTTGCCGCCGTACCGATCCTGGCCGGTGTGGGCAGCGTGGTCACCGAGAAGGTGGTCGCGCGGGTACGGCCCCGGGTCGTACTGAGGTGGGCGCAGCCCGTGGTGCTGCTGGCGCTGCTCGGCGTCGGGGCCGGCAGCGAGCTGTGGCAGGTGGCCGTCGCGCTCGGGGTATTCGGCCTGTCCGTCGGGGCGCTCGACGCCTCCATGAACATGATGGGGGTCAGCCTTCAGCGGGCGTACGGGCGCAGCATCATGCTCGGGTTCCATGCGGTGTACAGCCTGGGCGGGATCGCCGGGGCGTCGATGGCGTGGGCCGGGGCGCACTGGGATCTCACGCTGCTGGTGTCGTACCTTCCCGCGGGCGTCCTGCTGCTGCCTGCCGCGTTCATCGGGAGCCGGTGGTACGTCGAGGGGAAGGCTGAGGGCGACGGACAGGGTGCAGAGCGTCAGGGCGGCTCCGTCTCGTTCAAGCTGCTGATGCCGCTCTGTCTGGTGATGAGCTTCGCGTACATCGGGGACTCGACGGTCTCCAACTGGAGTGCGAAGTATCTGCAGGACGTGCTGGGGAGTTCCGAGCAGCTGTCGACCGTTCCGTACAACGTCTACATGGTGACGACGCTGCTGGGGCGGGCCGTGGGGGACTTCGGGGTGCGGCGGTTCGGGGCTGTGGCTGTCGTGCGGTTCGGGAGTGTGCTGGCCGCGGCCGGGTTCGCGGTGGTGGCGGTGGCTTCCGGGGCGTGGGTCGGGATGCTCGGGTTCACCATGCTGGGGCTCGGGCTCTGTGTGATCGTTCCGCAGACGTTCGCGGCCGCCGGGCGGATGTTCCCGGGGGCGAGCGACACGGCGATCGCCCGGCTGAATGTCTTCAACTATGTGGGGTTCCTGGTGGGGTCGCCTCTGGTGGGTGCGCTCGGGGACGCGTGGAGCTACCGGGGCGCGATGCTCATCCCGATGGCGCTGGTGCTCGCGACGCTCGCGTACGCCAAGTCGTTCGGTTCGGAGTCTGCCCGATACGGTGGCGGGCATGAGCGGCCGCGCACAGTTGATGTGGGATGACGCAGTAACGGGATACGACTTCGGGGGCAGTCATCCGATGGACCCCGTCAGGCTTGCCCTGACGATGGGGCTGGTGCGGGCGTTCGGTCTCGACAACGCGGTGGATGTGGTGGCCGCCAAGCCGGCCGGGGAATCCACGCTGCGGCTCGTGCACCGTGAGGACTACGTGGCGGCCGTGCGGGCGGCCTCCGCGGATCCCAGGGCGGCCGATCAGAACTACGGGCTCGGGACGATGGATGATCCGGCGTTCGTGGGAATGCACGAGGTGTCGGCGTTGATTGCCGGGCAGTCGGTGGCCGCCGCCGAGGCGGTGTGGCGCGGGGACACCGCGCATGCGGTGAACTTCGCGGGCGGGCTGCACCATGCGATGCCGGGCGGTGCGGCGGGGTTCTGCATCTACAACGACCCGGCGCTCGCCATTGCCCGGTTGCTGGAGCTGGGTGCGGAGCGGGTCGCGTACATCGATGTGGACGTCCACCACGGTGACGGGGTGCAGGCCGCGTTCTGGGAGGACCCGCGCGTTCTGACCGTGTCGCTGCACGAACATCCGCGGACGCTCTTCCCGCAGACCGGCTGGCCGGAGGAGACCGGTTCCGGTGCGGGGGAGGGGGCCGCGGTCAATGTGGCACTGCCCGCCGGTACGGGGGACGCGGGGTGGCTGCGGGCCTTCCACGCGGTGGTGCCGGAGCTGATCGCGGACTTCCGGCCGCAGGTGCTGGTGACCCAGCACGGAGCCGATACGCACTTCGAGGATCCGCTCGCGCATCTGGCGGTGTCGCTGGACGCGCAGCGGGCGGTCATGGAGTCGTGCCATGAGCTCGCCCACGCGCATACGGAGGGCGGGCGGTGGGTGGCGCTCGGCGGGGGCGGGTATGCGGTCGTCGATGTGGTGCCGAGGTCCTGGACCCATCTGGTAGGGATCGCCGCGCATGCGCCGGTGGACCCCGAGGCGGTGATTCCTGCTTCGTGGCGGGACGAGGTCTATGCCCGGACCCGCCAGCTGGGGCCGGGCCGGATGACCGACGGACGTACGCCGTCGTGGCAGCCGTGGGAGGCGGGGTACGACCCGGCGGACCGGCTGGATCAGGCGGTGCGGGCGACCAGGCGGGCGGCGTTCCCGTTGCGGGGGCTGCTGGCCTGAGGCGGGCGGGAGCGGTCCGGCTCGGCCGATTCCGCGCGGCGGTGGGGGCGGGGTTACGCCAACTGTGGGGCCCGTCCTCTCTTTTGGCCCTCCGTCCGGGTGATTGAGGCAGCATCGGCAGGGTGTTGAGCACCGGAGCGCTGCGCGCGCATCTGCTGGCGGCCCGGCTGGCCGGGCCCGTGGCCACCTCGCGGGAGGTGAGTCTGCGGAGCTATCGGCTGTTCGCGGCCAGGGATCCGCGGGTGATGCTCGGGCTCGACCCCGCATGGGGGTGGGAGGCGCCCGATCTGCTTCGGCTGATGGCCGACAAGTGCGGGGTTTCGAACGATCCCGCTCACGTTGCGGGTCCTGATGTGATCGATCCGGAGCGGACGTTGGCCGGTCTGGACGCTTTTGCCCAGCGGTTGTCGAGCGCGGCGGTCCGGCGGGCGCCGGTGCTGTTCGGGACCGGTCATCCGCACCGGTTGCTCGATTTCTACGTCGCGCTGGCAGACGCCATGTCGGCGGCGGGGTGCGCCGTACTCACCCCTGCGCAGGGGAGATGTATCGACATAACGACCCGGTTCGGCGTACGCACGTACAAGCTCGACTACGTACGGGGAGTCGCCATGGTGCGCGAACCGGGCGTGCGGCCCCACGGTGGTGAGCCGGGCGCACATACCCACTCGCCGCTGCCGGTCCGGGTCGCGCTGGAGGCGGCGGTGATGGGCCACGGGCGGCTTCCGGAGCTGGTCGTCGGGGACCACGGCTGGGTCTGCGGCGCAGGTCAGTTGGGCATTGAGGCAATCGGTCTGGCGGATACGGACGATCCCGCGCTGTTCGTCGGGGAGGCCGAGGGGCGGGTCTCGGTCGCCGTTCCGCTCGACGACGCCGTGCCGTCCGCTTACTACCGGCCGCTTACTCGCTATGTGCTCAATCGGGCGTGTCTGTCACAGTAGGCGGCCGATGGTCCCTCCTCTTCCCCACTCGCATCACCCGCCCCTAATCTGGGGAGTGAGCGCACAACGACGAAGAGTCACCGGAGGGGAAGCCGGTGCGCGTCTCGTGCGGAAGGTACAGGTGGGTCATGGCTGGTGCTGGCAGCGAGAGGCCTCTCAACGAGGTCAAGTTTCTGACCGTGGCGGAAGTCGCCTCGGTCATGCGCGTGTCGAAGATGACCGTGTACCGCTTGGTGCACAGTGGTCATCTGCCGGCGATCCGGGTGGGCAGGTCCTTCCGGGTCCCGGAGCAAGCGGTTCACGAGTATCTCCGCGAGTCCTTTGTGGGGGTGGAGTCCGCCTGACGGTCACCTCGGATTACGTCCCTCACCGTGTGGCGGGTAGGCTAGGCCGACGTAGGTCGTGTGGGCCCAGACGCCCCGCACCAGTGAAGAGAAGTGAGCGAGGGTAGTCGTGGGCTCTGTTATCAAGAAGCGGCGCAAGCGGATGGCCAAGAAGAAGCACCGCAAGCTGCTCAAGCGCACGCGCGTTCAGCGTCGCAACAAGAAGTAAGCGAACGCAGTTCGTGAATCCGCAGCCCTCCCGCCGATACGGCGGGAGGGCTGCGGCGCGTTTGCGGGAGGGTGCCTCTGCGGGCGTGTGTGGGCCGTGTGACGCACATTTGGGCCAAAGACTCGGCAGAAGGCCGCCGCGCAGTCATCCCAGGGCAACATCCACCCGCTACGGTGACGGCCAGGGGAAACCTCTTCGACGGAAGGCGCTGATCTTGGGGAAGGTCGTGCTCGTCACGGGAGCGGCCCGGCAGCTGGGCGGCCGATTCGTGCGGCGCATCCAGCGTGATCCGGACGTGGACCGGGTGATCGCCGTCGACGCGGTCGCGCCGTCACAACAGTTGGGTGACGCCGACTTCGTACGTGTGGACATCCGCCAGCCCGCGATCGCCAGAGTCCTGGCCGCGCACGCCGTCGACACGGTCGTGCATCTGGACGTCAGCGGCAAGACCCTCGGCGCGGGTGGCCGGACCACCATCAAGGAGACCAACGTCATCGGCACCATGCAGTTGCTCGGTGTCTGCCAGAAGTCGCCGACGGTCCGGCGGCTGGTGATCAAGTCCAGTACGAGTGTGTACGGCTCCGCGCCGCGCGATCCGGCGGTCTTCACCGAGACCACCCCGCCCAAGTCCCTGCCGAGCGGGGGCTTCGCGAAGGACGCGGTGGAGGTCGAGGGATATGTACGGGGCTTTGCGCGCCGTCGGCCCGACGTGGCGGTGTGCGTGCTGCGGTTCGCGAACATCCTGGGGCCGGACGCGGACTCGCCGCTCGCCGACTACCTGGCACTGCCCGTGCTGCCGACGGTGTTCGGGTACGACCCACGGCTCCAGTTCGTGCACGAGGACGATGTCATCGACGTACTGAGGATCGCCTCGCACGAGCCGCGGCGCGGGACGCTGAACAGTGGCACGTTCAATATCGCCGGCGACGGGGTGCTGTTGCTTTCGCAGTGCGCGCGGCGGCTCGGGCGGCCGACGATGCCGGTGCCCCTGCCTGCCGTCACCTGGGTGGGCCAGGCGCTCCGTACGGTCGGCATGACGGACTTCTCGCCGGAGCAGATCCGGCTGCTCACGCATGGCAGGGTGGTCTCCACCGTCCAGATGCGCGAGACGCTGGGCTTCCACCCGGGATTCACTACCGCGGAGACGTTCGCCGCGTTCGCGCGCGGCCTGGGTCCCGGACTGCTGCCGCCCGAGACGGTGGGCAGGGCCGTCGACCGGCTGGCGGCGCTGCCCTTCGCCGGTGGGACCGGCGAGGTTCCGGTGAGCACCGGGGCAGGCGACACACAACCGACTCCCGGCGCCAGGTAGAGGAGCGCACCGACGATGGCGGATGCCAAGGTCATTCCGTTCGATGACGACCGTTCACGGTCGGGTGGCGCGCAGCGGTCCGCCCGCCGGCGGGCGACGGGGCCCGCGGTGGGCACCGCAGCCCTCAGCGCCCTGCCGGGGCAGCAGGACGCCGTGCAGGCCCAGGAGGTGGTGCAGGGGGTGGCGGGTGCGCAGGCTCACGAAGGGGCTCGGCGCGGCAGCTGGGACCGGCGGATCGCGGGTGGGCTCGCGTTTCTGCGGCGGCGGGTCACCGGTGAGTACGAGGTCGACGAGTTCGGGTACGACAAGGAGCTCACCGATCAGGTTCTGATGTCGGTGCTGAGACCGATGTACGAGAAGTACTTCCGGGTCGAGGTGAAGGGCATCGAGAACATCCCGTCGGACGGCGGGGCACTGATCGTGGCCAACCACTCGGGGACGTTGCCGCTGGACGGGCTGATGCTTCAGGTCGCCGTGCACGACACCCACCCGGCCGGTCGGCATCTACGGCTGCTCGCCGCGGACCTGGTGTTCATGATGCCGGTGGTGAACGAACTGGCCAGGAAGGCCGGGCACACGCTGGCCTGCGCGGAGGACGCGGAGCGGCTGCTGAGGCAGGGCGAGGTCGTCGGCGTGATGCCGGAGGGCTTCAAGGGCATCGGCAAGCCGTTCGGCGATCGGTACAGGCTGCAGCGGTTCGGGCGGGGCGGCTTCGTGTCGACGGCGCTGCGGGCCGGGGTGCCGATCGTGCCGTGCTCGATCGTGGGGGCGGAGGAGATCTACCCGATGATCGGCAACGCGAAGACGCTGGCGCGGGTGCTGGGGATTCCGTACTTCCCGATCACACCCACGTTTCCCTGGCTGGGACCGTTGGGCGCGGTTCCGCTGCCGACGAAGTGGACGATTCAGTTCGGGGAGCCGATTTCTACGGACGGGTATCCGGTGGAGGCGGCGGAGGATCCGATGCTGATGTTCAACTTGACGGATCAGGTGCGGGAGCAGATTCAGCACACGCTGTACAAGTTGCTGGTTCAGCGGCGGTCGGTGTTCTTCTGACGGTGCGTGCGGGTGTGTGCCTGGGGCGCCCAGCAGCCGGTTTGTCCTCAATCGCCGGACGGGCTTGATGTACCGGCGATTGAGGACGGTTGGGACCAGCACCCTCCTAGTGCCCCTCCCGGCAATGTTTGCCCCTTCGCGACGCGACGGGGCCGCTGCGATCATGACGCGCTGCAGCATGC
>NZ_JBEZKL010000225.1:0-7279 GCF_040704695.1 Streptomyces sp. NPDC048411 | reverse complement strand
GCACAGCGCGAGCCGGGCCAGGTGGCCGGACGAGGTCAGCGCACGCAGCGCCGCCGCCGTCGCGCCGGGGTGACACCTTCACCCGCGGACACGGCAGACGGCACCGGCCGCCGGCTGCGACACCGAGTCCGGAAGACTGTCCAGATAGAACGCGCGGAACACCCACAGCGCCAGGCCCAGCACCGCACCGCCCACCGCGATCGCGAGGGCCGCCGTGACCAGCGCACGGCGTCGGCGCACCGCGAGCAGCACCCCGCCCGCGGCGAGCACCAGGGTCACCACCGGAAGCCAGAACCCGGCCAGTTGCAGCAGCCGGAACCCCTTCTTGGCCTTGCCGATCGCGTCGGACGTCAGCACGGTGAAGTCGGTGTGGATCTCGGGGATCTTCGCGGCGATCGTCAGCCCGTGATCGACCAGGAGCTGCTTCACCCGGTCGATCACCGGGGCGAGATCGATGACAACCGTGTCGTTGGTCAGCTTCACGGCCCCGCCCCCACTGCCGGTCAGCGCCTTGACGGCCGCCGCGTGGGCGTCGCGATTGAGGGCGACCCACACCTTCTCGAAGGCGTCCGAGGTCACGAACTTCTCCACGGTCCCGTGCACGAAGTTCGTGAGGCCCGTGGTCAGCGGGCCGCTCAGCCGTCCCAGCGCCTTGTCGAGGACCGGCCGGTCCGCCGGGGCCACCTCGGCGAGCAGCGCATGGACATCCAGATGTGTCATCACGGCATCGGTGACCCGGTTCGCCAGCGCTGCCTGCACGTCGGGGTCCGACGCCAGCGGCTTCATCATCGCCACATAGCGGTCGGTGTCGCTGACATCGTTCTTGGCCCAGACGGCGACGGCGCTCAGCGGTGTGAGGACGGCGGTGACGAGGATCAGCAGCACGGCGAAGACCGAGCGGATCCGGGGCCGGGACCGCACGGGCGTGCGCGCCTCCAGCTGCGTCACTCGCGCGCGCAGTGAGTCCAGTTCGTCGTTGGCTGAGTGAGGCTGTGACTCGTCGTGGTCCGGTGATGCCATGACCCCAGGGGATGCCCTGCGCGTCCGGGCAGCACGGCGAGTTGCTCCGTACAGGTGAGCCGGGGGCGCGTGCCGGGCGTGAGCCGTTCGTGCTCGCGGGCTCCGCGCGCCCCCGTTCGGCCCAGTGAGCGCATCCTCGTTGGGGTGACGGCCGTTCGCCAGCCGGTGGGTCTGATCGGTTGCGGGGGCCGGAGCAGCGGGTGCCGAGGGGATACGTACTCGACGGCGGCGCGCAACCGGATACGGGGGGCGGGTACGGGGCAGCGGAATCACCGCCGTCGGGCGCGGTCCGGCCTGGGCTTCCGCCGTACTTCGCCGGCCAGGAGCCCGCACGGACCACGCACAGTGCGCGACGGAAGGAATGGCACATGACGCAGGCTGACACCGGGGTCGCGGTGACGGGAGTGGGGCTGGTGACCCCCGCGGGCGCCGATGAACACGCCTTCTGGGCGGGACTGTGCGCGGGACACTCCGTGGCGCGGCGCTGTGACGAACTGGCCGGTCTGTCGGTCGACTTCGCCTGTCCGGTCGACGGACTCGACCTGGACGCGGCAGTGGGCGGGCGCTCGGCGTGGCGGATGGCACGGTTTGTGAAACTGGCCCTGATCGCCGCTCGGCAGGCCGTCGCGGACGCCGGACTCTCCCCGGCTGACTGGGACGGGAGCAGGGTCGGTGTGGTGCTCGGCGTCGGTGTGGGCGGTGTCTCCGTTCTCGTCGACAACCTTCGCAAGTTCGACGGCGCAGGACCTGAGGCCGTCTCCCCGCTGCTGGTGCCGATGATGATCCCGAACGCGGCGGCCGGGGAGCTCGCCATCGCGCTGCGCGCCCAGGGGCCCAGCCTGGCGCCCGCCACCGCCTGCGCGTCCGGGGCGACCGCGATCGCCGTCGCCCGTGACCTGCTGACGAGGGGCCGATGCGATGTGGTCGTGGCGGGAGGTGCGGAGTCCGCGCTGACCCCGCTCGTGGTGGCGGCCTTCGCGAAGATGGGGGCGCTCTCCACCCGTACCGGCGACCCGGCGGGCGCGTCGCGACCGTTCGCCACGGACCGGGACGGGTTCGTCATCGGGGAGGGTGCCGCCGTGCTCGTGCTGGAGCGGACCGCTGATGCGTGCGCCCGCGGCGGACATCCGCGTGCTTTGCTGACCGGAGTGGGTTCCAGTACGGATGCCCACCACCCCACGGCCCCGACACCCGACGGGGGCGGTGCACAGCGGGCGGTGGAGGCGGCGCTGCACGAGGCGGGCTGGGCGCCCCGCGAGGTCGACCACATCAACGCGCACGGCACATCCACTCCGTTGAACGACGCGATGGAGACCGCGCTCATCTCCCGGCTCTTCCCGCACCGGCCCTCCGTCACCGCTCCGAAGGGCGTGGTCGGACACACCCTCGCCGCATCCGGGGCGATCGAGGCGGTGGCGACCGTACTGACCCTGGAGCAGGGCATCGTGCCGCCGATCGCCAACCTGGATGCGGTGCCGGACGGGTTCGCGCTCGACTGCGTGACCAAGGAGCCGCGTCGGCAGTCCGTCGAGCGCGCCGTCAGCCACTCCTTCGGCTTCGGCGGACACAACGTCGCTCTCGCCTTCCAGCGTGTCTGACCGGTCGGACCGCCCGAAGGTCCCGGTGGGAGCGGCGAGGTGTGTCCTCGCCGTTCCTTCATCGTTCTCCTGTTCATGACCGCAACGATCGACAGCACCACCGTCCACGGCACTGCCGACCTGTTGAGAGGCGTGATCTTCGGGGTCAACTTTCTTCAGGAGCACGGCCCCTGGCGTCGGCTGATCTCTACGGAACCGTTCCGCCGCCCGGCCGGCCGCAGTCCCGACGAGCGTCTTGCCCTGACGTACGAACGGCTGAGGATCCTCAACAGCGCGCTCGACAGCGCAGCAGGGCCCGCCGCCGACCCACGCGCCCTGGCCGCCCTGCACGAGTGGCTCGGCCCGGTCGATCCGGCGCTCACCACCGTTGCGGGCATTCACTACAACCTCTTCCTCGGCAGCCTCCTCGATCACGCCGGCGACAACCGCCGTGACCTGTCGGACTTCCTCCGGTTGCGGCGCATCGGCACCTTCCTCTGTACGGAGGTGGCGCACGGCAATGACGCGGTGGCCATGGAGACCACGGCGACGTACGACCGCGCACGCGACGGGTTCGTGCTGCACACCCCGCACGCCGGGGCACAGAAGTTCATGCCCAACACCAGTCCGGCCGGCGGCCCCAAGACCGGGCTGGTTGCGGCGCGCCTGCTCGCCGACGGCGCCGACCACGGCGTCTTTCTCTTCCTGGTGCCGCTCACCGACGACACGCACGCTCTCCCGGGGGTGCGCGTCCGCAGGTTGCCGGCGCGCCTGGGCAGCCCCGTCGACCACTGTCTGACCTCCTTCGACCGGGTCTTCGTGGGGCGTGACGCCCTGCTCGGCGGTGAGCACGGACGGATCGGCGACGACGGGGAGTTCAGCAGCGCTCTGCCCAATCGCAGGCGTCGCTTCCTCACCTCGATCGCACGCGTCACGGTCGGCAAGATTTCCATGAGCGCCTGCGCGGTCGGCTCCGCGCGCGCGACGCTCGCCGTCGCCGTGCGCTATGGGGGCCATCGGCACATCTCCGGGCCGCGCGCCACGGAACGGGTGCGGGTGCTCGCCCACCGCAGCCATCACGGCCCGCTCGCCGACGCCATGGCCACGGTGTTCGCGATGAGCCTGCTGCACCGCAGGGCCCTCGACCGCTGGGAGGAACAGCTCGGGACCGGTACGGAGACGGGACGGGCCGAGGCGGAGCGGCTGGTCGCCGTCGCGAAGGGGTGGATCACCTGGCAGGCCCGCGCCGTTGTCGTCGAGTGCCGCGAACGATGCGGAGCACAGGCGCTGTTGGAGAACAACGGCATGACCGAACTGATCACCGGCGTGGAGGCGGTGATCACCGCCGAGGGCGACAACCTGGCCATCCACGCCAAGGCCGCCGCGGAAATGCTCTTCGCCGCCTCACCGGCCGTGGACGGCGGCACCTCGGACCGGGCGACCGGAGAGCTCGCCGACCCCCGGTTCCTGGAGTGGCTGCATGCGCAGGTGGAGGTCATCTGGTTCGCCCGCGCCAGGGAGCGGATGAGCAGCGCACCGCACGGTGATCCGCTGGCGCGGTGGAACGCGGCGTCCGGGCCCGCCCTGCGGGGCGTCGAGGCGCACGCCCGCCGACAGGCGGCCGAGGCGTACGCGGAGGCGGTCGCAGAAATGCCCGAAGGCCCTGGCCGCGAGAGGCTGGCCGAACTGGAGCGGCTGTTCGCTCTCCAGTGGGTGGCACGCAACAGTGGCGATCTGCTCGCCGCCGGTCATCTGACCACTGATCAGGTCAACGCCCTGCCGGACGCTGTCGAGCAGCTCATCGCCGCCGTCGCCGGACATCTGCCCATCCTGATCGAGTCCTTCGCCCTGCCGGACGAGGTGTTCGCGAACTGGCCCATCGCGGGCGCCGACTACGTCGATGCATACGACGATCCGGAGGCGTCCTGGCACACCACCGAGGCGCAGGGGGAGCGGTGAAGGCTTCGGACGAGCGCACCGCCGGGCAGCTGTGCCGGGTACGGGACGCGGTCGGGGCCCTCGGAGTCCGGGCCGTTCTGCTGGCGTACTGGGGCACCAGATCCGTCCTTTCCCGGCGCTGTGCGAAGCCATGGGTGATCGTTGGCGAATCGGTTCGCCGCAAGGCGTAACCGGCAGATCGGGAGTCAGTTACTTCGGCGTCGGGACCGTGCGTTCCGCCGTCCCGGGAATCGGCAGAACCTGCATGAACTGCGCGACCTGCACGACCTAGCGAAGAGGAAGATCATGAGCGCGATTCACCCCCAGATCACCGACGTTCTCACGAACACCTTCAAGGTGCCCGCCGCCGAGATCCTCCCGGGTTCCACGATGGACAGCCTGGAGATGGACTCCCTCGCCGTCGCCGAGTTCGCCGTCATCATCAAGGAGACGCTGGGGGTCGAGGCCGACTCCGACAAGCTCCACCAGGGCGCCACCCTCGCCGACATCACGACGTTCATCGATGCCGTGGTGAACGGCAACCCCGCGATGAGCGACGCCCGATGAACAGGCCTGCCGTCGCCGTCACCGGCCTGGGGATGATCACCCCGGTCGGCAACGACACCGACGCCACCTGGGAGGGGGTGTGCGCCGGGGTTTCACCGGCCCGCACCGTCCCCGAGCTCGAAGGCTGCGCGATCGACTTCGCGTGCACGGTCTCCGGCATCGATCTGGACGAAGCGGTCGGCGGCCGTGCGGCCTTCCGGATGGGGAGGTACGTCAAGTTCGCCGTCCTCGCCGCACGGGAAGCGGTCGCGGACGCCGGACTGGACCCGGCCGACTGGGACGGCAGCCGGGTCGCCGTGGTCGTCGGCACCAGCAGCGGAGGCTCCGCGGGCCTGACCGAACAGGCCGTCGCCCTCGACCGGCGCGGACCCGGGGCCACCTCGCCGGCGGGGATCCTCCTCACCATTCCGAACATGCCCGCGGCGGAGATCGCCATCCGGATGGGGGCGACCGGTCCCAGCCTGGCGCCGTGCACCGCCTGTTCGTCCGGGGTCACCGCGCTCTCCGTCGCCCGGGACCTGCTGGTCACCGGGCAGTGCGACCTCGCGATCGCCGGAGCCACCGAGTCGATCGTCTTCCCGGTCGCCATGACCGGGTTCGCGCGGTCCGGGGCCGCGGCCACGAGGGACGGCGACCCGGCCCGCCTCTGCCGGCCGTTCGCGGCCGATCGTGCCGGTCTGGTCATGGGCGAGGGCTCCGCAGTCATGGTGCTGGAACGGGCGGACGACGCACGGGCCCGGGCAGCGGTCCCGCGGGCGCTGCTCGCCGGGACGGGCGCCACCACCGACGCCCACCATCCCACCAGTCCGCACCCGTCCGGCGCCGTCGCCCGGGCCGCGGTCGAGGCCGCGCTGCGCGACGCGGACTGGGCGGCCGCGGACGTCGAACACGTCAACGCGCACGGCACGTCGACACCGCTGGGCGACGCCACCGAAGCCGCTCTCATCAGCCGGGCCTACCCGCACCGGCCACCCGTCACCGCCCCCAAGGGGGTACTGGGCCACTGCATGGGGGCTGCCGGAGCCATCGAGGCGGGGCTGACGATTCTCACGCTGCAGCGCGGGGTCGTACCGCCGATCGCCAACCTGGACGCCCCGGCGCCCGAGTTCGACATCGACTGCGTCACCGAACAGCCCCGACTCCGGCCCGTCCGGCGCGCCGTGAGCCACTCCTTCGGGTTCGGCGGCCACAACGCCGTCGTCGCCCTCCAGAGTCCGTAGGCACGGGGCGGTACGGCCGGGGCTTGGCCCCACCGCACCGCCGACGAGCCGCGCGGAGCAGCGTGATAGCTTGCCAAAGCCAGTCAAACTCCACGTAGGGGTCAGGGAATCCGGTGCGAATCCGGAGCTGACGCGCAGCGGTGAGGGGGACGGGCGGGGCCACGGCCACTGGGACATCCACGGGTGTCCTGGGAAGGCGTCCCGCCCGAAGGAACCCGAGTCCGAAGACCTGCTGGCACCTGTCGCCCGATACCGGGCGACAGCACTCCGTACAGCGGGCTCCGCGCATGGGCCCTGAGACGCAGAGGGACTCCGTGCCGTCCATAGCCAGCCCCGCCCGCGCTGCCGCCCTGCCCTTGGCGGCACTCCTCCTGCTGACCGCGTGCGGCGGAGGGACCGACAACTCCACGGCCAAGTCGGCCGGTGGCGAGGGCTATCCGGTGACGCTCAGGAACTGCGGCCGCACCGTCACCGTCGAAGCCGCCCCGCACCATGCCGTCTCCGTCGACCAGGGATCGACGGAGATCCTGCTCTCCCTCGGCCTCGCCGACCGGCTGGCGGCGACAGCCACCTGGACCGACCCGGTGATGAAGGGGCTGGAGAAGGCCAACGCGAAGGTGCCACGCCTCTCGGAGAACCGGCCGTCGTCGGAGAAGGTCCTCGACCAGGAACCCGACTTCGTCAGCGCCTCGTTCGAATCGACCCTCGCCAAGGGCGGCGTCGCCCCCCGCGAACAGTTCGAGGAGCTCGGTGTTCCCACCTACGTGTCGCCCGCCGACTGCACCGGCAAGGACAACAGCGGCAGCGGCGACGGAGCGCGTACCGAAGCGCTGACCATGGACAGCGTCTACGGCGAAGTGCGCGACCTGGGCCCCGCAGACCGTCACCGAGGTGCTCTGCCCCGGATCCCAGAACGACATCTCGGTCTCCGGGAACCTGCTGTTCCTGTCCACCGAC
>NZ_JBEZKL010000224.1:0-7321 GCF_040704695.1 Streptomyces sp. NPDC048411 | reverse complement strand
GCGACTCCGCTGGCGGCGTTGTCGTCGGTCACCGACGCTCCGCGTCGACTCCCTCCTCCGCCTTGCCATCGAAGCCGCACGACGCCGCTCGCTGATCCACTCCCCATCGCGGGGGAGGCCGTAACGGCCTGCCCCACGACAGGGAGTGGGCTCCCGACGCCCTGCGACGGGCTTCGGCGCCGCCCACGCCCGGCACATCCTCCGATGACGTCAGCAGTCCGGCCTCGGCCGGTTGCTCACTGCGCCGCGGGGATACGCGTTCCCGTGCCGCTCACCCGCACTCGCGCGTCGCCCGCGCGCAGTTCGACCGTGAGCGTGCCGGGGCGGCCCATGTCCTGGCCCTGGTGGAGGGTGAGGACCGCGGCGTCCGGGACGAGTGCCAGCTCGTGCAGGTACGCGCCGAAGGCGGCCGCCGCCGCACCCGTCGCCGGGTCCTCGACCACGCCGCCGACCGGGAACGGGTCGCGGACGTGGAAGACGGTCGCCGACTCGCGCCACACCAGCTGGACCGTGGTCAGGTCGAGCCGGTGCATCAGCGCTTCGAGGCGGGCGAAGTCGTAGTCGAGGTCGGCGAGGCGCTCCCGGCTTCCGGCGGCCAGCACCAGATGGCGGGCGCCCGCATAGGCGATCCGTGGCGGCAGGGCCGGGTCCAGGTCGCCGGCCGGCCAGTCCAGGGCGGCCAGTGCCTCGGCCAGGTCGTCCGGGGCGACATCCGTGACGTGCGGTTCGACGCTCGTGAGGGTGGCGCGGAGTTCGGTGCCGTCCTGGGCGACGGTGACCGGGACCGTACCCGCCTGAGTGGTGAACACCAGGTCGCCGGGGCCGTTGCGCTCGGCGAGGGCGATGGCTGTCGCGACGGTGGCGTGGCCGCAGAAAGGGACTTCGGCCTTCGGGCTGAAGTAGCGGATCGTGTAGCCGCGACCACCCGATTCGCCCGAAGTGCCCGGTCCGGTCAGGAAGGCTGACTCGCTGTAGCCGAGTTCCGCCGCGATCGCGAGCATCGCCGCGTCGTCGAGACCGGACGCGTCGAGGACGACCCCCGCCGGATTGCCGCCCTGCGGGTCGGCGGAGAAGGCGGTGTAGCGCAGGACCTCGGTTCCTGGAATCTCACTCATGACGCTGCTCAACCCTGCCGCGGTCCAGGGCATTCCCGCCCGGGGCGGGCCGGCGCCCCGGACCCCGGCCCGCGGGCCCGGTGACAGTTCTCGAAGCCGGTACTCCTCTTCGTCCGGGAGCAGGAGTCCCGGAGCGTGCCGCTCGGCTCGATCGGCGGCGCGCGCAAGGAATCGTCAGCCCCGGCCCACGTACGGCATCGTCGTCGCCAGGACCGTCGCGAACTGCACGTTGGCTTCCAGTGGCAGCTCCGCCATGTGCACCACCGTCCGGGCCACGTCCGCCGCTGCCATCACCGGCTCCACCGCCAGTTCCCCGTTGGCCTGGAGGATGCCGGTCCGCATCCGCTCCGTCATCTCCGTGGCCGCGTTCCCGATGTCGATCTGGCCGCAGGCGATCCGGTACGGACGGCCGTCCAGCGACAGTGACTTCGTCAGTCCGGTCATCGCGTGCTTGGTCGCCGTGTACGCCACCGAGTGGGGGCGCGGCGCATGTGCGGAGACCGAGCCGTTGTTGATGATCCGGCCGCCCTGCGGGTCCTGCTCCTTCATCTGCCGGTACGCCGCCTGCGCGCACAGGAAGGCCCCGGTCAGGTTCACATCGACGACCGTGCGCCAGTCCTCGTAGGAGAGCTCCTCGACCGGGACGGAGCGCGGGCCGAACGTGCCCGCGTTGTTGAACAGCAGGTCGACCCGGCCGGTCCACTCCCGTACGCAGGAGAAGAGCGCGTCCACGTCCTCGGGGCGGGAGACGTCGGCGGGGACGGTGATCGCCCGGGCGTGCGGCCCGGCCAGTTCCACAGTCTCGGCGAGGGGTTCGGGGCGGCGGCCGGCGAGCGCCACCGACCAGCCGGCGCCCGTCAGAGCGAGAGCCACCGCGCGGCCGATCCCGGAGCCCGCGCCCGTGACGACGGCCGTCCTCGCATCAGGGTTCAACAGTTTGTTGCTCATGAAGCCGCAGCGTACGCCTTTCGCCTCAAAAGTCGCCGCTGGGCGGCCGGTTCGGGCTCCGAGGGGTGATTCCCCGATCGATCAGCCGATGTCGTCCGCCGGGTAGCGGACGCCGATGCGGTCACGTACCGCATCGAGCGTCCGCATCACCGCCAGCGATCCGTTCAGTGGCACCAGCGGCGACTCCGTCTCACCCGCCCGCAGCGCGCGCAGGACCTCCGCCTGCTCGAACTGCATCCCGCGGAGCCCGTCGCCCGCGGTCCCCGCGGTGAACTCCTGCGGGTCGTGACCCTCCCGGTGCAGCACGAACCGCTCCGGGTAGAAGAAACCGCGCGGGAAGTCGATCCGCCCCCTGGTGCCCGTGACCGACGCGGTCTGCGGGGTGTCGGCGGTGACCGAACAGCTCAGCAGCGCCGTGGCCCCCGACTCCCAGCCCAGCAGCATGCCGGTGTTCAGATCGACGCCCTCCGGGGAGAGCAGCGCATCGGCCTGGACACGGTCCGGCTCACCCAGCAGCAGATGCGCGAACGACACCGGGTACACCCCGAGGTCCAGCAGCGCGCCGCCGCCGAGCGCCCGGTCCCGCAGCCGGTGGTCCGGGCCGAACGGACCCGCGAGCCCGAAGTCGGCCTGCACGGTACGGATCTCGCCGATGGCGCCGTCGGCGATCAGTGAGGTCAGCCGCCGGACGACCGGGTTGCAGTACGTCCACATCGCCTCCATGAGGAAGAGACCACGGTCCCGGGCGAGCGCCACGAGTTCCTCCGCCTCCCGGGAATTGAGGGTGAACGCCTTCTCGCACAGCACGTGCTTCCCGGCCTCCAGACAGAGCGCGGTGGCCTCCCGGTGCGCGGAGTGCGGCGTGGCCACGTACACCACGTCGACCTCGTCGTCGGCGGCGAGGTCGGCCCAGTTGCCGTACGCCTTCGGTATGCCGAACCGGTCGGCGAACGCCTTCGCCGCCGTGTCCGTACGGGACGCCACAGCGACCACTTCCGTGTCGGGCATCGCCTGCAGGTCAGCGGTGAAGGTCGCGGCGATGCCACCCGTAGCCAGCACGCCCCAACGCACGGTCCTGCCCATGCCTGCCCCCAAGAAAAGGTCTCGACCACTCCGGCTGAGCTGAGAGCATAGAGGCGGATTCAACTATTTGGAGATGAGAATGCCGGAGACCGGCGTGAGCCGAGCCCAGCACGCAGACATATCGAATGCCACAGCCGGGCCCGGGACCGGCCGGGGCACCGGTGCCGGGCCCGCCGCCACCGCTGCGGCCCGCCGCACCGCACTCCTCGTCACCCTCGTCCTCGGCGGTCTCACCGCACTCCCGCCGCTCTCCATGGACATGTACCTGCCGGCGCTGCCGGCGGTCACCGACGCCCTGCACGCCCCCGCGGCCACCGTCCAGCTCACCCTCACCGCCTGCCTCGCCGGAATGGCGCTCGGCCAGGTCGTCGTCGGACCGATGAGCGACCGCTGGGGCCGGCGCCGGCCGCTGCTCCTCGGCATGGCGGTCTACGTACTCGCCACCGCGATCTGCGTCTTCGCGCCCACCGCGGAACTCCTCATCGGCTTCCGCCTCCTGCAGGGCCTGGCCGGCGCGGCCGGCATCGTCATCGCCCGGGCCGTTGTCCGTGACATGTACGGCGGCGTGGAGATGGCCAGGTTCTTCTCCACCCTGATGCTGATCTCCGGCGTCGCACCGATCGTCGCGCCGCTGATCGGCGGACAGGTGCTGCGGTTCACCGACTGGCGGGGCATCTTCGCCGTCCTCACCGTCGTCGGCGTCGTGCTCACCCTCGTCGTCTGGAAGTGGCTGCACGAGACGCTGCCGCCGGAGGAACGGCACACCGGCGGGATCGGCGACGCTCTGCGCACCATGCGCGGGCTCCTCGGCGACCGGGTCTTCACCGGTTACATGATCGCGGGCAGCCTCGCCTTCGCCGCGCTCTTCGCCTATGTGAGTGCCTCGCCGTTCGTGGTCCAGGAAATCTACGGTGCCTCGCCGCAGACCTTCAGCCTGCTCTTCGGTATCAACTCGATCGGCCTGATCACCGTCGGCCAGATCAACGGCAAGCTGCTGGTGGGCCGGATCAGCCTGGACAAGGCGCTCGGCTTCGGGCTCGGCGTCATCGTCCTCGCCGCGGTCGCGCTTCTGCTGATGACGTCCGGGATCTTCGGCGAGGTCGGTTTGATACCGGTCGCCGCCGGGCTCTTCGTCCTGATGTCGGCGATGGGGCTCGCGATGCCGAACACCAATGCGCAGGCGCTCATGCGTACCAAGCACGCAGCGGGTTCCGCCTCGGCGCTGCTCGGCACGTCGTCGTTCCTGATCGGGGCCGCCGCCTCACCGCTCGTCGGGATCGCGGGGGAGGAGACGGCCGTCCCGATGGCGGTCGTCCAGGTGGTGTGCGCGGTCGGCGCGATGGCCTGCTTCCTGGCCCTGTGCCGACCCTGGCAACGGCAGTCGTAGGAGCTCAGGAACGATGTGGGGGTGTCCGGCGGATCATGGGCCGGGGCCGCGACGCTCAAAGGGCTTGCAGGGAGTCGCGGTGTTGCTTGCCTGCAAGCCCTTACGGCTTCCCGCGCGCGGTACGGAGCACACTCCCTACCGCGGGGGAGGCCGTCAGCGGGGCGCGCGCGGGTAGCCGAGCAGGTGCAGCCGGTCCAGCTCGTCCGTCCAGCGGAACACGCCGACGCCTGCCTCTGCCTCCGCGCCCGGCAGCCGCACATTGGACGGCAGCCCCTCCGGGGTCCCCGTGACGACCTCGACGGCGACCGGGCGGCCGCTGCCGTTCAGGGCGTCCGTCGCGTTGCGCACGTTCGTCGCGCCGTACGCGGTGCCCTCGTCCGTGACGGAGGCCAGCGTCAGCCGCTTCGAACCGTCCGGTGCCTCCAGGCAGAAACCCTTCTTCGCCGTCAGGTCGAAGGCAAGGTTCCCGGCCACCAGATAGCCCCCCGAGGGCGACATGACGGCCTGCGGGTACTGGCCCGGCTTGATGGCCACCTTGTTGCACTCCACCGTGGCCACCGGTTTCCCCGTCTCCGCGTCGTGCACCGCCCACAGGTCATGGGTCCGCGCCAGGTTCTGCCCCTTGGCGAGCTGCCACTTGGCCAGCACCCAGCCGGGGGCCACGGTCGTCGGGATTCCGCTGGTGCGGTCGGTGTTCTTCGGGGCGACGTTCCGGCTGAACCAGCCGCCCTGCACCCAGAACTCCCGTGCCCCGCTCACCAGGAGGCCCTGCTTCGTCAGTCCGAACACCTCGGTGAGCTGCTTGCAGGACGGGCAGCCCTTCGGGTACTTCAGCGCCGAGGGAGCGATCTTCGAGAACTGTCCGGTCGCCGGGTCGACCACCACACTGGTCGTCCGGCCGTCGCTGATCAGGATGTCGGGGCCGGAGGCGATCACGCTCGGTGCGGAGGACCACGGCACCTCGATGCGCCGCCGGGCGCCGTCCTTCACGTCGTACACATCGAGGGAGACGATCGTGTCGGCCGGGGTCAGCGCGTTCACGCCGACCTTTCCGTACGACCAGGTGACGAAGTACTCCACGTCGTTCTTGGTGACCAGGATCAGCTTGGGGGAGTGCTTCGAGGCCGGCGGCCGCCAGTTCTCGCCCTTCCAGCCCGCCCTTCCGGTCTCCGAGTCGATGGTCTCCAGCCGGTACTGGTTGTCGGCGACCCGCAGCAGATAGCCGAGGCGTCCCGTCGTCCGGGAGATCGCGTAGTCGGGGGAGGTGTTGACGAGCTCCCAGCCGCTTTGCGTGGTGTACGCGGGAGGAACCGTGAGCTGCGTCGCCGGGCCCGGACCCGTGGGCGTCGGCACCGGTTTCGTCGGCTTGTCGGCGCCCTTCCGGTCCTGGTTGCCCCCGGCACCGCACGTGGCCAGCAGAAGCAGCAGGGCGAGCACGAGCACCCCGGCGACCAGAGTCAGGCGCACGATCTTCTGTCTCATGGTCCCCTCCGATGAGCAATCCTGGCGTCGCGCCGGTCAGCGTAGCAACTGGCCAGGGTTTACCAGCAGTTCGGATTCGGCGCTGTTCTGCGAAGGTCCCGCGCCGGGCGACGGGGCGCAGGACGGGACAGACACCGGCCAGGGAACAACCGGTCGAATCCGCCTACAATTCGTCGGTGAACGTCACCCTCTCCACCGCGGAAGCCCTGCGCACGGCGCTGGCCGGACTCCTCGACGGGCTGCCGCCCAGGCAGGCCGCGCAGGCCGTCGACAGGCTCATCGCCAACTACCGGGGGACCACCCCCACCGATGCCCCGGTGCTCCGCGACCGCTCGGACGTCGCCGCGTATGCCGCGTACCGCATGCCCGCGACCTTCGAAGCGGTACGGTCCGCCCTCGCCGCCCTCCGCGAGGCAGCCCCGGAGTGGACGCCCGCCACGCACACCGACATCGGCGGCGGCACGGGTGCGGCGAGCTGGGCCGTCGCCGGGGCCTGGGAAGGCCAGCGGACCACCGTCCTGGACTGGGCCGAGCCCGCGCTCACCCTCGGCCGCGAGCTCGCCGAGGCCTCCGGCATCGAGGCCCTGCGCACCGCCGAGTGGCGGCGGGCCCGGATCGGTGCAGGACTGGAGCTCGACCCCACGGACCTGGTGACCATCAGCTATGTACTCAAGGAACTGACGGCGCAGGCGCGCACCGGGCTGGTCGACACCGCGGCGGCCGCCGCACAGGCCGTCGTGATCGTCGAGCCCGGCACCCCCGACGGCTACGCGCGCGTCATCGAGGCCCGCGACCGGCTGATCGCCGCCGGACTGACGGTCGCCGCCCCGTGCCCGCACAGCGACGCGTGCCCCATCGTGCCGGGCACCGACTGGTGCCACTTCTCGGCCCGGGTCAGCCGCTCCTCGCTGCACCGGCAGGTGAAGGGTGGCTCGCTGCCGTACGAGGACGAGAAGTTCAGCTATGTCGTGGCGACCCGCTTCGCCACCGAACCGGTACCCGCCCGGGTCACCCGCAAGCCGCAGATCCGCAAGGGGCAGGTGCTGCTGGACCTGTGCACCCGCGACGAGGCCCTGCAGCGCTCCACGGTCACCAAGCGGCACGGCGAGCTGTACCGGGCCGCCCGGGACATCGCGTGGGGCGACGCCTGGCCGCCGCCCCACGGTGAGGGTGACTAGTGCCTCTCTCGGCAAACACTGCCGGTCACGGCACTAGGGCGTGTTTCGAAAGTCCCGCCTGCCTGGCGGCGTCTGGCACGCACGCTCGCTGCGTTGTCGGGCTCGCCCCGATACGCCCAGTATCGGGG
>NZ_JBEZKL010000223.1:0-7352 GCF_040704695.1 Streptomyces sp. NPDC048411 | reverse complement strand
CCAGGCGCGAACCGGTAAGTCCGCCGCGGTCGTTGGCGGTGTCGCAGGTCATGTGGCGGAGCCACCTGTCCTGCGGCGCCGTGCGGCGAGTGTGCGTGCCGGGCGTCGGGGCGCAGGCGGGGAACTCAGAACAGGCCCTGGGTGTGCGCTGCGGGCGTGGTGGCCCGGATGGGCAAATCGCCGTCGCGCAGGCGCCGCCCGCCGCGGCCGTTGTCCACCGCGACGAGCTCGGCAAGGATCGACAGTGCGCTCTCGGCGAGCGACGCTCCGCCGAGGTCGAGGCCCGCCGGGCCGGTCAGCCGGTCCAGTCCGGGCACGTCGGCCAGGCGCCGCAGGCGTTGCGTGTGGGTGGCCCGGCTGCCGAGCGCGGCGACGTACCCGGCGGGGCCTGTCAGAGCGGCGCGAAGAGCGCGGTCGTCGATGCGCGGGTCATGGCTGAGTGTGACGACCGCGTCGCGTACGCCGAGCGGATGGCGGGCGATCCACTCGTCGGGCCAGGCACGGACGACGTCGGCGGTACCGGTGATGGCCCCGGAGGCGGCATGGCCGGGCCGCGGGTCGATGACGACGACCTTGCGGTGCAAGGTCCCGGCCAGGGTGGCCAGGACTGCGGCGAGATCTGTCGCGCCGACCAGCAGCAGCCGCGGCCGACCCGTCAGTTCCTCGGTGAACGCTGGTCCCACGTCGAGGAGTTGACCGACAGTGGCTGCCGTCGACCAGTGGTGGGGCGGCCTCAGCCTGACCCGCACGGCGAGCGGACGGTCCTCGGCCAGCGACGTGGTGATGGCGCGGTGCACCGGCTCGGGCGGCGCGGGTGCGATGAGGACTCGCAGTTCGCCGGCGCAGACGGGAGCGTCCTCCCAGGGCAGGAGTTCGTCCCCAGGCGACACCGCGGTCACATGCGGCGCGGCACCTGCCAGCACGGCGCGGGCCGCGTCCAGGACGAGGCCCTCGACGCAGCCGCCTGACAGCGAGCCGCGCCACGTACCGTCCCCGGCGACGGCCATGGTGGCGCCGAGCGGTCGTGATCCGGGACCGTCACGGCCCACCAGCCGGGCCAGCACGACGGGCCGGCCCGCCCGACGGTGGGCGTCGACGAAGGGCCATACCTCGCGTAGCACGCGTACCTCCCGTTCAGGTCCCGGGCGGGGGCCACGACGGCAGCGGTCGTCCGGGAGCCCTTTCCCGCGGACGGCTCACGACGGAGGCCGTTCCTCGAGCAGGCGGTCCGGACGGATGGGCAGGGTCCGTCGGCGGCGGCCGGTGGCGTGCCAGACGGCGTTCGCGATCGCGGCGGCGGTGCCGACGGTGCCGATTTCACCGACGCCTTTGATGCCTGACGGGTCGCCAGGTTCATAGTCGGGTACGAAGTCGGCTTCGATGTCGGGTACGTCGGCGTGTGCGGCGATGTGGTAGCCGGCGAAGTCCGCGTTGACGTGACGGCCGGTGGCCGGATCACGGACGCCTTCTTCGTGCAGGGCCATCGACAGCCCCATGATCATGCCCCCGACGAGCTGACTGCGTGCGAGCAGCGGGTTGATCACGCGGCCCACGGCGAACATCCCCAAAAGCCGTCGCACACGCACCTCGCCGGTCGCCGGATCGACGGTCACTTCGGAGAACACAGCACTGTAGGAGTGCCGTTCCATGAGGGGCAGCTCACCAAGCGACTCGGTGGTGTCGAACGAGACGGTCAGCGGCAGCGTGGCGCCGCCCAGCTGGGAACGCAGCTTCGCCGCGGCCTCGGTGATCGCCCAGGACCAGGACGTCGACCCCCGGGATCCGCCGGCGCCCCACGCGGGACCGAGGTCGCTGTCCGCGATCAGCAGCCGTATCCGTTCGGGATCTACGCGCAGCGCCTCGGCCGCCACTGCGGTCAACGCGGTGCGTGCGCCGGTGCCGATGTCGCTGGCGGCGATGGCCACGGTGAAGACCCCGTCGGCCTCGGCGGTGATCGATGCCGTCGAGGGCAGCGCCCCCGCGCCGAAGGACGTGGCCGCCATCCCGGTGCCGACGAGCAGGCGTCCCTCCCTCCGCGTCCGCGGCCGGCGGTCACGTGTGGCCCAGCCAAACCGGCGAGCACCCTCTCTCAGACACGCGACGAGGTTGCGGCGGCTGAACGGCAGGCCGGACACGGGGCCAACGGAGGGCTCGTTGCGCAGCCGAAGCTCGAGGGGGTCCATGCGCAAGCGCTCCGCTACCTCGTCCATGGCGGATTCAAGCGCGAACGAACCGGGTGTCGCGCCGGGCCCGCGCAGCGAGTACGGCGGCAGGATGTCGACCGGGACCGCGGTGCGCCGTGTACGGATCGCCCGTGCCGCATACAGCGTGTTGGAGAGCTCGGTGCAGTTCTCGAGGTAATCCGCGAGCCTCGAGACCTCGAAGGCCGCTGTGTGGTCGATGGCGCGCAGTCGGCCGTCGGCATCGGCCCCGATCCGCACTCGCTGGTCGGTCGCGGGCCGCATCGAGACCGTCTGGAACACTTGACTCCGGGTCAGGGTGACGCGTACGGGGCGGTCGAACATCGTCGTGGCCATCACCGCCAGGACCAGCTGGGGGCCGCATCCCCCTGATTTGGACCCGAAGCCGCCACCGACGTGCGCAGACCGGACGCGTACCTGCTTCGGGTCGAGATGGAACAGTGTGGCCACCGTCATGGCGACCAGGAAGGGCCCCTGGTTGGAGTCGATGACCTGCAGGCGCCGGCCTTCCCACCAGGCGGTCGCGGAGTGCGGCTCCATGGCGGCGCCGTGCGCCTCGGGGGTGACGTAGTGCTCGTCGACGACCACCGCGCTCGCAGCCAGCTCCATGTCCACGTCACCGACGGTGGCGTCCTCTCCGAAGAACGACGTCGCCGGCCGGGCGGCCGGGTGCTCAAGTGAGAAGTTGACGTCGAATGGTTCCTCGTCACACGTCACCCGCAGTGCCATGGCTGCCGACCGGGCCCGCTCCGCTGTCTCCGCCACCACCAGCGCAATCGGCCGGCCGGAGTGAGGGATTTCATCGCTCTGCAGCAGGTGCATGCCACCGTCGGGCCCGAAGAACGAACCTGCATCCAGGTTGAGCCGGGGCGCGTTGCGGTGGTCGATCACGCCCAGCACGCCGGGCATGGCCAGCGCAGCGGAGGTGTCGATGTCGCGGATGCGTCCGCGGGTCACCGTGGAGGTGACGACCCAGCCGTGCGCCAGGTCGCTCATCGGCTCGTCCGCAGCGTAGCGCACCGTGCCGGTGACCTTGGCTGTTCCCTCTATACGGGGTCGCGCCGTGCCAACGGCTCCCAGTGGCGGTTCCCTCGTACCGGCCAACGGGGCGGATGTCCCGGCGGTGTTCGGCCCGGGGTCCGGGTGTCCGGCCGGTGACGGGCATGGACTGGTCGAGGAGGCGTTCATGTGTTGATCTCCTTCAGGGCGTGTGACGGGACCGGTTCGTCACTCGGCCCGGTGGGCGAGCTCGGTCAGGACGGCCACGATGAGGTTGCGGGCCAGCATGACCTTGTACGCGTTGTCGCGCAGCGGCCGCGCGGCGCACAGTTCCGCGTCGGCGGCGGTACCGAAGCGGTCGGCCGTGGCGGGGGCATCCCGCAGGGCGGACTCGGCGACGTGGGCGCGCCAGGGCCGTGAGGCGAGGCCGCCGAGCGCGATCCGGCTGCCTCGGACAACGCCCTCCTCGACATCCAGCGCGGCTGCGACGGACACGTTGGCGAAGGCATAGGACGCGCGCTCGCGGACCTTGCGGTAGCGCGAACGCGGGGATGCCGCGGCGGCCGGCAGGGTGACCGCGGTGATCAGGGCGCCCGGGGGCAGAACCGTTTCCCGGTGCGGGGTCTCGCCGACCGGCAGGTAGAACTCGGACAGTGGGATCTCGTGCCTCCCGTCCAGGGTCTCGTAGCGTACGGCCGCGTCGAAGGCGGCCAGGGCCACGGTCATGTCCGAGGGGTGGGTGGCCACACAGTGGTCGGACCAGCCGAGGATCGCGTGGTTGTGGTGGTCTCCGGTGATCGCCGAGCATCCGCTGCCGGGGCTGCGCTTGTTGCACTGCTGCGAGGGGTCCGCGAAGTAGCCGCATCGGGTCCGCTGCAGCAGGTTGCCACCCACCGTGGCCATGTTGCGCAGCTGCCCCGACGCGCCCGCCAGCACGGCCTGGCTGAGTGCCGGGTACCGGCCGCGCACCTCGGGATGGGCCGCCACGTCGCTGTTTGTCGTCGTCGCGCCGATGACGAGTCCTCCGTCGGGTGTCTCCCGGACACCGTCCAACGGCAGTCGGCGCACGTCCACCAGCCGGGTGGGCGTCTCGATGCCGTCCTTCATCAGGTCGACGAGATTCGTTCCACCACCGAGGAACCGGGCGCCTTCGTCCTCGGCGACCAGGGTGAGGGCGTCACGGACCTGACTCGGCCGCTGATAGCCGAACTCCTTCATCCCGTCACCTCCTCGCGGGACGCCGTCTCCAGCACGGCGCGCACGATCGACGGGTAGGCGCCGCAGCGGCACAGGTTGCCGCTCAGGCGCTCGCGCACCTCCTCGGCGTCCAGCTCCGGTGCCCGTCCCTCGGGTGAGACGTCGGTGGTGACCGCGCTGGGCCAGCCCGCCGCGTGCTCGGCCAGCATCCCGACCGCGGAGCAGAGCTGGCCAGGTGTGCAGTACCCGCACTGGAAACCGTCGAGCTGTACGAACGCCTGCTGTAGCGGGTGCAGTTCACCGTCGTGCGCGAGGCCCTCGACTGTCGTGACGTCCGAGCCGTCGGCGGCGACCGCCAGCGTCAGGCAGGACACCACGCGCCGACCGTCCAGGAGCACTGTGCAGGCGCCGCACTGCCCGCGGTCGCAGCCCTTTTTCGGTCCTGTGTGGCCTGTGCCCTCGCGGAGCGCGTCGAGCAATGTTCTGCGATGGTCAACGGTCAGACGGTGCGTCAGGCCGTTGACGCAAAGAAGTATCTCGCTGCGGGTTCCGTCCGTCATACCGCTTCTCCTTCCACGATTCAGCGAACCCCTGAAAAACAAAGCTTCAGAGACTCCGGATATTCAATCAGCCCGCCCAGGGATCTGCTTTGCCCAAAAGTGGCGAAGCCTTGCACGATCCTCTCCGCGATCTCGCGTGACCCGGAAAGGACCGCTGGACCTTTCCTCGCCCGCGGTGGTTCAATCGGCACATGCTGCTGGACGAACTCCGCACTCTGTTGGCCCGTCACGCCCGAGCTGACGGAACGACCGCCATCGAGCACGTGCTGATCGGCCGCGAGGAGTCGCAAGCACCCCATGCGTCCATGACCGGAACGGTCATGGCGCTGATCGCTCAGGGCGCCAAACGTCTCGCGCTGGGCGAGTACGTGTACGAGTACCGTGTCGGGCAGTACCTGGTCGCATCCGTTGACCTGCCCGTCACCGGACACTTCATCGAGGCCACCCCGGAGCGGCCGGCGCTGGGTCTCGGCCTGCTCCTGCAGCCCTCGGACGTCGCCGAGATGATGCTGCAGGCCGCTCCCGGCAGCTTTCCGCACAACGGCACCGCACCCCCTGCCCTCGCCGTCAGTGACGCCTCCGCCGAGCTCCTCGACGCCGCCGTGCGACTGCTGCGCCTGCTCGACCAGCCGCGGGACCGGGACATGCTCGCCCCCCTCGTCAAAAGGGAGATCCTGTGGCGCCTGATCACCAGCGAGCAGGGCGCGACGGTTCGCCAGATCGGTCTCGCGGACAGCAAGCTCTCCCATATCGCCAGAGCTGTGCAGTGGATTCGGGAAAACTACCGAAAGCCGTTCCGGGTGGACGACGTGGCGGAGCTGATCGGGATGAGCACCTCCGCCTTCTACCGGAATTTCCAGGCCATTACCGGAATGAGTCCCATTCAGTTCCAGAAGAAGATCAGACTTCATGAGGCCCGGCTTCTTCTGGCGGCACATCCAAAAGACATCGCGCACATCGGATATCGTGTGGGATACGACAGCCCGTCCCAGTTCAGCCGGGAGTACCGACGCCTCTTCGGCGCGCCACCCAGTCAGGATGCGATTCGATTCGCGGCGCGCGCGGCCGGCGAAAGGGATTGACCGCCCGGAACGCGCGGCCTGCGGGCGGAATACACCAGGGCGGGAGGCAGGTTGCGGTACACCGTCCTGCTTGTGACCACTTCTTCGAACGCCTGCCGCAGCTGGGCGATCCGGTGACGGCTCGGTGGGGCCCAGTGGGTCCAGGTGTAGGTGAATTGCGTGTACACGCCGCTCTCGGGCAGAACGGAGGCGATTTTCGGTACGAGGGCGCTGCCGTTCGGGCCCTTGAACGCTGGCCAGGGCAGGCTGCTCACCACCACGTCCGCCTTGCGCAGGCCCCGGTCAGCCAGGATGCGGGGCAGTTCCCAGGCGGAGCCGGTGACTATCTCGGCGCGGGGAAACCGCTGAATTAGATGCGCGGCGAGCCGCTCGTTCAGTTCGACCGCGATGTGACGGCCGCGGCCTGCCAGTTTGCGTTGGATCGCCTCGGTGGCAGGTCCCGTGCCCGGACCGAGCTCCACCACCACGGGCTCGCCCCGCTCTGGCACGGCGGCGACGAGCCGCTCGACCAGCCGGGCCGAACTCGGGATCAAGGAGGCTGTCCGCAGCGGACTGCGCAGGAACTCACGGGCGAAAAGCACTGTCTCACTCATGTGTGACCCTAGCGGTGGGTGGGATCCGCGGGTGGACAGGCGTTTTCCTGCTCCGCGGGAGAACCGGTGATCCCATTGAACCGTCGTGACCTGCGGAAACCGTAGAACGATACTCGCTGCCCCTTGCACGATGCTCCACTGCGGTCCAGCCGGCTCAGGGAAGGACACCTGCGGGGGTGCGCACGGTGTGGCGCAGACGGGCGGCATCCCGGCTGGGGGCGCACCGAACTGACGGTGGGGGTTCGGGGCTCGTAGAAGGTTCCGTCGCGGAGCATGGCGAACAGGACGCTGATGCGTTGGCGGGCGAGGCGCAGGAGGGCTTGGGTATGGGTCTTTCCGCGGGCGCGTTGCTTGTCGTAGGAGGTGCGGGAGGCGGGATCGGCGTTCATGCAGGCGAACGCGGAGAGGAACATGGCGCGTTTGAGCTGCCGGTTTCCGCCTCGTGGTGCGTGTTCGCCGTGGATCGAGGTCCCGGATTGCTTGGTGGTCGGGGCCAGACCTCTCATCAGCGTCTCCGACGACACCTCCCGGGCCCGGTGACACCACCCCCCAGGTCATGCCTTCGACAGGGGGCAACAGTCATGCCGGGCCCGGAGGCCAGCGGCCCTCTTGCAGGACCGCGAAGAACATAACTGTGAGAGTTCTTCTGCGGCCCGGGATGGGTTGCTGCCAGGCTCGGCGCTCGTGATCCGGTATGACTCACAACATAACTGGCGCCCC
>NZ_JBEZKL010000222.1:0-7451 GCF_040704695.1 Streptomyces sp. NPDC048411 | reverse complement strand
TGAACGAGCGCAGGAACGTGCCCAGGGTGGACGGGGCGCGAATCCCGTCGAACACGGCCGGCATCGCACCGTGCCGCAGGACTGCCAGGTCGTCGGGTGCGATGGCGGCGGCCGAGGTGGTGCAGGAGAGCGGAGTTGAAGCGGCGGGCGAACCCCCTCATGCCCCGGTGGCGCAGGGCCGGCACGCCCCGCTCGCCGAGCATGACCAGCAGGGCGTCGACCAAGGTCGTCTTGCCGGACAGGTCCAGGCCGTCGACCAGGATGCGAGGCGGGCGGACACGCCCCGTGGTTCTACCAAGCAGCTGCCCGGTGATTCCGCTCCGCGAGCGCGGAACACCCGGAGAAGTATGTGATGAGGGCATGGCAGTCCCTTCGTGATCTCGGCACGTAGAGGAGTGCTGGAGGGGCCGTGTCACCTCACCCGGCTCACAGGCACGGGCTCCGCTCTGGCGCCGACAAAACGGCCATCAGCCGCTACGAGCGCGGCATCAAGCAACCGAATGCGGACACCCGGATCCTCATCGCCGAGGCATTCGACGTCCCCATCCGTGACCTCGAGTTGTACGGCTGGCCGGACTGGCTGCGGGACGGCGTCGACGCGGGTGCACGACCGGTACCGGCGTCACCCACAGGATCTGCCGTGCGGCGGACGCGAGGTCCGGGTCGAACTGGAGGTCCGCCGGTTCCGGGCGGCGAGTCCGTGTCAAGGCGGATGTCGCGCAGCGGGCCAAACCGACGGTCGGCGGGCGCGATGGACCCTGAGGACTACGTCCAAGGCCGCGGCCCGCCTGCGACTCGGGCCTGATCTGTGCACGCAGAGCGACAACCTAGTGTGCTGCTCGGGTCCAGATCGTCCGCACCGAGGAGAGAACATGAGCACCGCCGCGCCGGTATCCCTGGTCACGGGCGCTAACCGGGGAATCGGCTGGGAGACCGCGCGTCAGCTCGCCGCGCTCGGCCACACCGTCCTGCTGTGCGCCCGCAGTCCGCAGGACGCCGAACAAGCCGTCGCCGACCTGTCCCCTCAAGTGCCCGGCGCGCTGCTGCCGCACCGACTGGACGTGACCGACGCCGACGGTGTCCGTGCCCTCGCCCGCAGTGTGGAGGCGGAGTTCGGGCGCCTCGACGTCCTCGTCAACAATGCCGCCATCAACTACGACACCGGCCGGCGCGCTGCCTCCGCCGACCTCGACGAGGTCCGCCGCACCCTGGAGACCAACCTCTTCGGCGCCTGGCGGACCGCGCAGGCGTTCTTGCCGCTGCTGCGCCGCTCAGCCCACCCGCGCCTGGTGAACGTCTCCAGCGAGTCCGGGTCGCTGGAACTCATGTCCGGCGGAACCCCCGCCTACGGGGTCTCAAAGGCGGCCCTCAACGCCCTCACCCGCAAGCTCGCTGATGAACTACGCGCCGAGCGGATCCTGGTCAACGCCGTCTGCCCGGGCTGGATCGCCACCGACATGGGCGGCCCGGGCGGCGGACCCGTCGAGCAGGGCGCCGCCAGTGTCGTCTGGGCTGCCACCCTGCCCGACTCCGGCCCCACCGGCGGCTTCTTCCGGGACGGCGAACCACTGGCCTGGTAGGCGGCTCCTCCCCGGCTGCCGCTCACCGTGCTGGACCGGCTCAGCCAGCAGGACCCCACGCTCGCAGACACCACCGTTTTCGGTGCCTGCCCGAAGCTGTCATGACCGGCAACCGCGCCAACGCCTTCGGTGCGGGCATCCTCCTCCCACCGGCTTCCGGCCCGGCGCATTGCTCTGGTTCCGTACTTCGAGGGTAGTTCGTTCAGGTGTCTGGCCAGCGGGGATGTGTTGGTTCCAGGCCGAGGAGGTCGAGGAGATGGAGCTGGACGCCGCGGCTGATGACGAGGGTGGGCGGGTCCGTGGCATGACCGACCCGCAGCCGTAGGCCGGAGAGTTGGTAGAGGATCATGCGGCCGGTGGGGCGGACCATCTGGTTGCCGGGATAGAAGCCCGGCATCTTCTGGTCGCCCCCGAGAGCCCGGCGGACCTGGCGCTCGATGCGGTGCACCGGCACGCTCATGGTCTGCGCCGGGCACTTGCCCGGGTGGGCTGGTCCTTGACCGTGGAGCCTGATCTGGTGCGGGTGCACAAGCCGGCTGGCCTCGCGGCCGCTCCGGTGCCCGGTGGAGCCTCAGCGGCGGGACCTGGTTCTGGCTGACCGTTGCGGCTCTGGAAGGCCTCAGGCCCCGGCTGGGGCTGGGCCAGGTAGTGGCTGCGGCGCGCGCCGCAGCCGCGGAGGCCAATATTGCCGTCACTCAGTCGCCGACTGAACTGCGCGCGCTGGTGGCTGCCTTGGGCATGCTGCGCGAGCGGGGGTTACTGCAAGAGCTCGAAGGGCACATCGAGGCACTGCTGGATCGGGAGGACCCCCCGGTGCTGCTGCGGGTGCACCATGTCCGGCTGCTCCACGTCGTGCCGCGCGGTGTGCCGCTGGACGAGTGCGGGCAGTGGAGCACCGACCCCGCTACGGGCCCAGGACAGTGGCTGGCCGGACTGGAACGCCCCGAGGACCTGTCGGTGCGGATGTGCGGGATGCTCGCCGACCAGGCCGTGGTGCACACCTGCGATCTGTCCGACGATGAACGGCAGTGGTTCAGCGACCGGCTGCCTCGCGAGGGCGCAGCCGCTTCGGAGGCGTTCGGGCTGGTCTTGGAGCGGCGCGCGGAAGGTGCCGCTTTTGTCATGCCGGCGAACAGGTATGCGGGCGAGCGGGAACTGGGGCCGTTCGTCTTTCCCCATCGCCGGCGCGGGGGAACGGTCGTGCACGCCGCTTTGCTTCTCATCGACCACCTCACGCAGGTAGGCGGCCGTGACGCAGCCATGGCCCCGGGACCGGGCTGGTACGGCGCCGGGGCAGGGAAGGTTGTGGGCCGCTTGGGCGAGCTTGCCGCCCAATACGCCGGCTGGGCCGGTGAATACCGCTCCGATCCCTCCCGCCTGGCCGAGCATGTCAGAGCGTTGCTGGAGCCGCCCGGTCTGCTGCGGGTGGTCGGCGGCCACGAGGACCAGTGGTGGCTGTCACCGGCTGTGGCCCGTTGGACCGTCGTGGCGCACGAGCCGGGCCAAGACACAAATGCCCACCACGTTATGGAGACAGCGCGATGACCCTGATGGGACCCCCCGCCCGCTGGGAGGAACGCTGGCACCTGACCGGTGCCGGGGTGGAGAACGTGTGGCACTACCTCCGGGAAGTCCTGGTCTGCCAGTCCGACCGGCTTCTGCTGCGCGGGCCCAGTCCACCCGGGTAACGACCATGTTGACCGTCCGCAATCGCAGGCACAGGCTCGATATATAGCTGCTAGATACAACTGGTTCTGCGGGGCCCTCGCCCTCGGCATGCCGCCCATGGGGCGGCACCGTGCGTCGACCGCTCTCCCGGCCGGGACCGAATCGGGAGGACGCGTATGTGTGGCATCGTCGGCTGGGTCTCCTTCGACCACGACCTGCGGGCAGCCGCGGGCGTCGCGACGCTGGACGCGATGACGGAGACCATGGCCTGCCGGGGCCCCGACGACCGGGGGACCTGGATCGCCGATCACGCGGGGCTCGGACACCGCCGGCTCGCGATCATCGACCTGCCCGGCGGACGTCAGCCCATGTCCGTCGGCACGCCCGACGGGGACGTCGCCCTCGTCTACTCCGGCGAGGCGTACAACTTCACCGAACTCCGTACCGAGTTGACCGCCCGCGGGCACACATTCGTCACCGACTCGGACACCGAGGTCGTGCTGCACGGCTATCTGGAGTGGGGCGAGTCCGTCGCCGAACGGCTCAACGGCATGTACGCCTTCGCCCTCTGGGACAGCCGCCACGACAAGCTCGTCATGATCCGCGACCGGATGGGCGTCAAGCCCTTCTACTACTGGCCGACGCCCGACGGAGTGCTCTTCGGCTCCGAACCCAAGGCCATCCTGGCCAACCCGCTGGCCCGGCCCCGGGTAACCCTCGACGGGCTCCGGGAGCTCTTCACCCTCGTCAAGAACCCCGGCCACGCCGTATGGGACGGCATCTACGAGGTGGAGCCCGGCACGGTCGTCACCGTGGACCGCGGCGGCCTGCGCCGACACGTCTACTGGCAGCTGGTGACCCGTCCGCACACCGACGACCGGGACACCTCGATCGCAACCGTACGGTCGATGCTCGACGACATCGTGCGCCGCCAGCTGGTCTCCGACGTACCCCGCTGCATCCTGCTCTCCGGTGGCCTCGACTCGTCCGCGGTCACCCTGCTCGCCGCCCAGCAGCTCGCCAAGAGCGGCGAGAAGGTCCGTACCTTCGCCGTCGACTTCGTCGGACGGACCGAGAACTTCGTCGCCGACGAACTGCGCACCACCCCCGACACCCCGTTCGTGCACGACGTGGCCCGGCAGGCGGGCACCATCCACCGGGACATCATCCTCGACCCGAACACCCTCGCCGACCCGGACGTACGCGCCCGGATGATCCGGGCCCGGGACATCCCCATGGGCCTCGGTGACATGGACTCCTCGCTCTATCTGCTCTTCCGGGCCATCCGCGAACACTCGACCGTCGCGCTGTCCGGTGAGTCGGCCGACGAGGTCTTCGGCGGCTACCTCCAGTTCTTCGACGAGGAGGCCCGCAGCGCCGACACCTTCCCCTGGCTGGTCCGGTTCGCCGAGCACTTCGGCGAGGACGCGGGCATGCTCCGCGACGACGTGAACCAGGCCCTCGGCCTGGAGACGTATATCCGCGACAGCTACGAATCCGCCGTCGCCGGCATCGAACGGCTCACCGGCGAGAGCGATTTTGAGTACCGCATGCGCAGGATCTGCCACCTCCACCTGACCCGGTTCGTACGCATCCTGCTGGACCGCAAGGACCGCGCGAGCATGGCGGTCGGCCTGGAGGTCCGGGTGCCGTTCTGCGACCACCGGCTCGTCGAGTACGTCTACAACACCCCCTGGGCCCTGAAGTCCTTCGACGGCAGGGAGAAGAGCCTGCTGCGCGAGGCCACCGCGGATCTGCTTCCCCGGTCGGTGTACGAGCGGACCAAGAGCCCCTATCCGTCGACCCAGGACCCGAAGTACGCCGTGGCTCTCCAGGAGTACGCCCACGGCCTGCTCGCGCGCCCGGACCACCGGGTCTTCGACCTGGTCGACCGCGCCCGGCTGCAACGGGTGGCCGACCACGACGCACCGCGGATCACCTCGGCGTCACGCCGTGGCCTGGAACGCACCCTGGACCTCGCCGTGTGGCTGGACATGTACGAGCCGGAGGTGATCCTCGGCTGAGCGGGCCGCCGTCGGCAGGGCGCGCGGCGGCCCGCTCCGCCGTCGCGCCGCCCCTTGTAATTGATCTTCGCCGGTGGGCCACGGGTGAGCCCTACCGGCTGGCCGGCGAAGAGTGCCAGGAAGACACCCTGATCCCCACTGCGGTGGAGGTCCAGGCCACAGGCGAGGCGCTCCTGCTCGATCCCCTGCTCTCCGAGTACGGTCTCCACCGGCCGACGCTGACCGGCGGTCCGTTCGGGATCATCATGGTGAGCCCGCAGCCCCACGGGATCCTGGTCCGTGTGGCGCCGCGGCAGCTCCCCCGCTGGAGAGCAGCAGTCCTGCGCACTGTCCCTACGGGAGCGCCTTTGCTTTGGTCTGCCGAGGAACACGGCATCGCATTGACCATCGCAGGCGCCCGCGTCGTTCTCGTTGCCACGACGGAGTCCAACTGGCGTGCAGCCATGAACCAGACGGAACGTTCTGTCGATCAGCCGGGCAGCGCGCGGGCCCAGGACGACCGCATCGGCTATCTGTCGCCGATCGTTCCGGAGCTCTCGGCCACCCTGCGCCGCGTCCGCCTCCTGACTGACTCCGAGGTGCGCAGTCCGACGGTCGAACTGCTCATTGTCGAGCACCACGGAGAGCGCTGCCTGTACGACGCCACCGGCGGCGCCCCCCTCGGCGGTACCACTGTGGCAATCGCCGGCTGTCCCGCTCGAGCTGTGGCCGTCGGCTCCGCTCTACCGTTCACCGGTCGCAGTCCAGAACCGCACACGATCCTCACGCCACGCGACCGTCGGCCGACCCGGCGACGGCATCTGACCCCGGTACTCACGAACCCGGCGCGGCTGCGGACCAACACCCATCACTCCCGGGTTGCCGATGGGGTACTCGCGCCGGTCGTGGGCGTGATCGGCAGTAGGTGATCGTCCGTCGTGTGACCTCTGCGTCGGAATCGCGGTGTCGGGCTCCGGGCGCCTCGTCGGCTCCGAAGAGAGCCGGGCGGGAGGGGGCTGCTGGTGGCGGATGTACTGGTATAGGTGATGGAACGGCGGGTGGTGCTGGCCGGCCGCGCCGAGCGGCTGCGCGAAGAGCTCGCCGAGATCGATGCCGAGGTGGCCCGGCTGGAGGCCGCCGAGGTGGTGATCGGGCAGTTCGTCGAGGCCGAGCAGAGCGGGAGGCCGACGATCCGGTTATGGCTGCCGAGTTGGAGCCGGTGACGGCACGCGAAACGCTCGGCTGGGACACCCCAGCCGAGCGCCTGCACTAACCGCTCATGGCCTGATCAACATGACCGTGTACTGCAACGACCCGTGGAATCCGCCGAGCTGACGGGCCCTTGTGAGTGATCGAGGTCAGACGGATCTCGTCCGCTTGTAGAACACGTCGAAGAAGGCGTCGTTTGTGGCATGTATGTAGATCGCGGTTCCCAGCGCCGCGAGGAAGGGACCGTACGCGGCGATGATATCGCCGATGGCATTGGCGAACGCTGCGGTCGCCCCCCGTTCGTTGATGGGAGCCAATTGAATCCGGTGGTCGCGAAGAGCGCGAATGGCGACCTGTCCGAAGCCGTCGGATGCGAACGCCACAGCGGGCGGCGCGTCTGTCGTCGCGGTGCCCACGGTCACACTCGGCGTCCAAGAACCAGTGTTGTCGCCGTAGGTCTGACGCGTGAGGTACACGAGGTTCGTGGTGGCGCCACGGTAGACGACGACGATTGCCTCCGCCCTCGGACTGTAGGCCACCGAAGGCGAAGACGTGCTCGTCGCTCCAGTGATCGGCCGGGGTGCCCACCAGCCAGAGGCCGTACCGCCGTAATATGCGCCGTAAAGCTGATTGTCGGTAGCGCTCTGGTATGCCATGAACAAATCGAGGTTGGGCAGCACCGCTATCGAGACGGATCGATCGTTTCTCGTCCGCACGCCCTGAGGGATCCGCCTCCAGGATCCGATGAGCAGAGGTTCCTGGGTGTCCGGGTCGACCCATACAGGTTGCTCGTAAACGTATCCGTCTGTTCCGGTGTGGAATACCTCGAACAGATTGGAGCCGTGAGTGATCACCTGCGGAGTGGCGTAAGTCTGCGCGTCAGGGAGGACACGGATCAGGGGCATTGCATGATCGAGATCTGTCTGGGTTCGTCAGGTGAGACCGAGGGCTCGTAGGGGCCGGTAGTAGTCGCGGCCGGTGTGGCGGAGGG
>NZ_JBEZKL010000221.1:0-7479 GCF_040704695.1 Streptomyces sp. NPDC048411 | reverse complement strand
GGGAGCGGACCGCCCAGTGGACGACGGCCACGGTGAGGACGAGATAGCCGAGCGCGAGCCAGTACACCACCGCCCCGCTCACTCACCCGCGTACGGGCACTGCGTGTCCCGCAGGACCTACTGAACGACCGTGATCCGGTCCGTGGCCGGCGGGGCCAGCGGCGCCGCCGCCGACGAGTGGGCCGACAGGTACGCGTTGAACAGGTCCAGGTCGGAGGCACCGACCAGCTTGTTGGTGCCCTGGCCGAGTGCCGCGAAGCCGTCGCCGCCGCCCGCGAGGAACTCGTTCATCGCGACGCGGTATGTCTTGGCCGGGTCGATCGCCGCACCGTTCAGCTTGATCGTGTCGACGACGACGCGAGCCGCTCCGGTCTTCGTCATGTCCAGCGTGTAGGTGAGCCCCTTGGACACCTGAAGGATCTTCGGGCTGGCCTCGTTGGAGCCGCTGACCTGCTGCTGGAGTGCGGTGATCAGCTGGGCGCCGGTCAGGTCGACGACGTTCATCATGTTGGTGAAGGGCTGCACGGTGAAGGACTCCCCGTACGTCACCACCCCGTCGCCCTCACTGCCGGTCGCCTTGTACACCAGGTCCGCGCGGATACCGCCCGGGTTCATGAAGGCGACGACCGCCCCGCCCTTGTCCGCCGGGGCCAGGCCCTCGAGCTGCGCGTCGGCGATCAGGTTGCCGAGCGGCTTCTCGGGGGCCGTGGAACCGCGGCCGTTGATGTCGGCGGAGATGTAGCCCTGCGGCCTGTTCGCGATGGGGGCCGCCAGGGTGTTCCAGCGGGCGATCAGGGCCGTCATGTCGGTGGCCTTGGGCTGGTCCCGGGTGACGATGTGGTTCGCCGAGGTCGGGTTCGAGGAGTTCGACGACTTCACCGACGTACGCACGATGTCCTGGGTGCGGCGGTCGTACGTGAGGGTCGTGTCCGTGTACAGCTTGCCGAACGACGAGGCCGAGGTGACCAGGCGCGGGTTGCCCGCCGGGTCCGGCACGGTGCACACGTACGCCTGGTGCGTGTGGCCCGTGACCAGCGCGTCGACCTTCGGGCTGATGCCCTTGGCTATGTCCGCGATCGGCCCGGAGATGCCGTCGCCGGCGCCGGGGCTGTCGCAGTCGTAGTTGTACGAGGAGGAGGCGGGAGCCCCGCCCTCGTGGATGAGCGCGACGATGGACTTCACGCCCTGGCGGTCGAGCTCCTTGGCGTACTTGTTGACCGTCTCGATCTCGTCGTGGAACTTCAGGCCCTTGACGCCGTTGGCGGTGACGATGTTCGGCGTGCCCTCCAGGGTCACCCCGATGAAGCCGATCTTGACGCCGTTCTTCTTCCACACCGTGTACGGCTTGAGGATCGGCTTTCCGGTCTTCTCGTCCGTCACGTTGGCGGCGAGATACGGGAAGTCGGCGCCCCCGAACTTCTTGTCCTTCTCGTAGCACCCCTCGACCGGGTGGCAGCCGCCGTTCTGCAGACGGGCCAGCTCGGTGGCGCCCTCGTCGAACTCGTGGTTGCCGACCGTCGTCACATCGAGGTCGATCTTGTTGAGCGCCTCGATGGTCGGCTCGTCGTGGAAGAGACCGGACAGCAGCGGGCTCGCGCCCACCATGTCACCACCGGCCGCGGTGATGGAGTAGGGGTGGCCCTGGCGCGCGGCGCGCAGCGAGGACGCGAGGTACTCGACACCACCGGCCGGAATCGCCTTCGTCGTACCGTCGGCCTGCTTCTCGGTGACCGTGCCGGCCGACCCGGCCGGCGGCTCCAGATTGCCGTGCAGGTCGTTGAAGGAGAGCAGCTGGACGTCGACGGTGTTGGCGGGCTCGTGGTGCCCTTGGCCTTGATCGCGGCTCTGGGCATCGGCCGGCATTGCGGCGACGAGCGCGCCGACGGTGGCCAGCCCGGCCGCGGCGGCGAGCACTCGCCTCGACGCACGGTTCTTGTGCGGTGTCGCTGACATCGGTCCCCTTGTGAATTCAGCGGGAGGGTTCGGCCGCAGCCTAGAGTCAACGCGCGTAGCGCGACAGGTGTTTCGAGTTACGAACTGGTTGCCTTGTGGTCAGTAAGGGTGCCTATCACCGCACTTCACCCCTACGGCACCCATATGCGGGCAGGAACGTCACGGCCTACAGGTCACCGCGGTCCGGTACGTCAGGGCCGACGGGCCGGGACCGGCCGACCGCCGCGCTCACCCCGCGAAGGCGGTCCGACCCGCACCGCACACCGCCGATCGAGGCCGCAACGCCCCGCTCCGCCCCACCAGCACCCCGCCCCGCCGTACGCTCGTACGCATGACGACTGATGTACCCCTCCCCGCTCCGGGACGCGAGATCCAGACGCTCGACGAGCTCTCTCCCGACCAGGCCGGAGCCGTCCTCGACCTGCTCGGCGAGGCGGCCCGCGCCGACGGCAGGCCCGCGGTCTCCGAGCAGGGGCGACTGCAACTGCGGGGCGGGCGCCGGGAGGGCGTACGGCACCTTCTGCTCACCAGCACGGGAACCCTCGTCGGGTACGCACAGCTCGAGGACACCGACCCCGTCGAGGCGCCCGCCGCCGAGCTCGTCGTGCATCCCGCGCACCGCGGGCAGGGGCACGGCCGTGCGCTGGGCGCCGCGCTGCTCGCCGCGACCGGGAAGCGGCTGCGCGTATGGGCGCACGGCGGGAAGTCCGCCGCCCGCCATCTCGCCCAGGTCCTGGGCCTTTCCCTCTTCCGCGAGCTGCGCCAGCTGCGCCGCCCGCTGAGCCCGCTGGACATCCCCGAGCCCGTACTGCCGCCGGGCGTCACCGTCCGTACCTTCGTGCCCGGCCAGGACGACGCCGCCTGGCTCGCCGTGAACAGTGCCGCGTTCGCCCACCACCCCGAGCAGGGATCGCTCACCCAGCGCGACCTGGACGACCGCAAGGGCGAGCCCTGGTTCGACCCGAAGGGGTTCTTCCTGGCCGAGCGCGAGACCGAGGGCGGGACCGAGCTGGTCGGCTTCCACTGGACGAAGGTGCACGCCGAGGAGCAACTCGGCGAGGTGTACGTCGTCGGCATCCGGCCCGACGCGCAGGGCGGTGGTCTCGGCAAGGCGCTCACCGCGATCGGGCTGCGCCACCTCGCCGCCGAGGGGCTGCCGACCGCGATGCTCTACGTCGACGCGGACAACACGGCGGCCCTGGCCGTGTACGAGCGGATGGGCTTCGTCACCCATGAGGTGGATCTGATGTACCGCGCGGAGTCCTGAGCCCGCACAACGTCCCCGGGGCGGCGTCGCTTGACGCCGCCCCTCTTTCCGGCAGGCTCCTCGCCGCCGCTGCCGTCGCCCTCGCCTTCCGGGTACTGCGCCGAGGCCACGGCTGATCCGCCCCGGTCGTCGGGGTCCGGGCCGCAAAAAGGGGGCGGTCCGGACCCCGCACACGCAGCGCGACACCGCAACCCGCACCGCACACCGCTTCCTGCACGTCATGTCACCGTTACCGGCCATTCAGACGCGCTTGCGACCCTCTCAGGATGCAGCCAGCTGTGCCGACCCCCCGCAACGGGAGAAAATCCGGCAAGGACCCCGGGTTTTCCGCGATCTCCGCCCCTTCCGACGCGCCCCAAAAGCCTTCCGCGCGGAACAATAGGGCCATGAGCCAGTCGCCCAGCTCCGAGGTCCCGGTCCAGCCCGCCGCACAGCCGTCGGTCGGCTCTCTCGCCGCGCACCGGCCGCATGCCGTCGCATCCGCGAAATACGCGGGAGCCGGTCTTTCCATGGCCGCCGACCTCGATTTCGATCTCGACGCCGACGTGGACGTGTACGAACCCGACGTCGACGGCAGCGAGCTGCCGCAGGGCCGCTTCCTGGACCGGGAGCGCAGTTGGCTCGCATTCAACGAACGGGTGCTGGAGCTCGCCGAGGACCCGGCGACACCCCTCCTCGAACGAGCGAATTTCCTCGCGATCTTCGCCTCTAACCTGGACGAGTTCTTCATGGTCCGGGTGGCCGGCCTCAAGCGCCGTATCGCCACCGGCGTCGCCACCCGCTCCGCGTCCGGTCTGCAGCCCCGCGAGGTCCTCGACCTGATCTGGACCCGGTCCCGCGAACTCATGGCCCGGCACGCCGCGTGCTACCAGCAGGACATCGCGCCCGCACTGTCCGACGAGGGCATCCAGCTGATCCGCTGGCCGGAGCTGACCGAGAAGGAACAGGCCCGCCTGTTCACCTTCTTCCGGCAGCGGGTCTTCCCCGTACTGACGCCGCTGGCCGTCGACCCGGCGCACCCGTTCCCGTACATCTCGGGCCTCTCGCTCAACCTCGCGGTCGTCGTACGCAACCCGGTCAGCGGCCACCGCCACTTCGCCCGCGTCAAGGTGCCGCCGCTGCTGACCCGGTTCCTGGAGGCGTCACCGCAGCGCTACGTGCCCATCGAGGACGTCATCGCGGCGCATCTGGAAGAGCTCTTCCCCGGCATGGAGGTACTCGCCCACCACATGTTCCGGGTCACCCGGAACGAGGACCTCGAAGTCGAGGAGGACGACGCCGAGAACCTGCTCAAGGCCCTGGAGAAGGAGCTCATGCGGCGTCGCTTCGGCCCGCCGGTGCGCCTGGAGGTCGAGGAGTCCATCGACCCGTACGTGCTCGACCTGCTGGTCCGCGAGCTGAAGGTGTCCGACGCCGAGGTCTACCCGCTGCCCGGACCGCTCGACCTCACCGGGCTGTTCGGCATAGCGTCACTGGACCGCCCGGAGCTGAAGTACCCCAGGTTCATCGCGGGCACCCACCGCGATCTCGCCGAGGTCGAGTCCTCCTCGGCGCCCGACGTCTTCGCCGCGCTCCGCGAACGCGATGTGCTGCTGCACCACCCGTACGACTCGTTCTCCACCTCCGTCCAGGCGTTCCTGGAGCAGGCGGCGAGCGACCCGGACGTGCTCGCGATCAAGCAGACGCTGTACCGGACCTCGGGCGACTCGCCGATAGTCGACGCCCTGATCGACGCCGCCGAGTCCGGCAAGCAGGTCCTCGTCCTCGTCGAGATCAAGGCCCGCTTCGACGAGCAGGCCAACATCAAGTGGGCACGCAAGCTGGAGGAGGCGGGCTGCCATGTGGTCTACGGCCTCGTCGGGCTGAAGACGCACTGCAAGCTCTCCCTCGTCGTCCGCCAGGAGGGCGACACGCTACGCCGCTACTCGCACGTCGGCACCGGCAACTACCACCCCAAGACCGCGCGGCTGTACGAGGACATCGGCCTGCTGACCGCCGACCCGCAGGTCGGGGCGGACCTCTCCGACCTCTTCAACCGGCTCTCCGGCTACTCCCGCCGCGAGACGTACCGCCGCCTCCTCGTCGCCCCCAGGTCCCTGCGCGACGGACTGATCTCCCGGATAAACAAGGAGATCGCGCACCAGCGGGCCGGTCGCCCCGCCTACGTACGGTTCAAGGTCAACTCGATGGTCGACGAAGCGATCATCGACGCCTGCTACCGGGCCGCCCAAGCGGGCGTTCCGGTGGACATCTGGGTACGCGGCATCTGCGCGATCCGCCCCGGCGTCACCGGCCTCTCCGAGAACATCCGGGTCCGCTCGATACTGGGCCGCTTCCTCGAACACTCCCGGATCTTCTCGTTCGGCAACGGCGGCGAACCCGAAGTGTGGTTCGGCAGCGCCGACATGATGCACCGCAACCTCGACCGCCGGATCGAAGCACTGGTCCGGGTCACCGACCCCGCCCACCGTGCCGCGCTCAGCCGACTCCTGGAGACCGGCATGGCCGACACCACCTCCTCCTGGCACCTCGGTCCCGACGGGAACTGGAACCGGCACGCCACGGACGGGGACGGCCAGCCGCTGCGGCACGTACAGGAAATGCTCATTGACGCCCGGAGGCGCCGGCGTGCAACGCCCTGACCACCAGACGACGACCCGGACGGACGTGTCCGCGGGCGCGATCCTCGCCCCCTACCTGCAGGAACAGGCCGCGAACTTCCTTCGCAGCCTGCGCCTGCACCGCGAGAGCAGCGCCCCCACGGACGCCGGGACACTCGCCGCCGAGCAGGCCGCCGGTGCACTGCGCCGCTCGGCCCGCCGTATCAGCGGCACCCTGCACACCTTCCGGTCGGCACTCGAACCCGGCTGGGCCGAGCAGCTCCGTACGGAACTGGCCTGGCTCTCCGGCACACTGGCCCGCGAGCACGCGTACGCGACCCGGCTGACCCGGCTCCTCGAAGCGCTGCACGTTCTGTCCGGCACCTCGCCGCCGCCCCGCACCCAGTGGACCGCCTCCGGCACCGATCTCGATGTCACCCAGCACGACGCCGCGCAGGCCAAGGAACGCGCCGCACTCGGCGTCGGCGCGGCCAGGGCCGGGGCGCTTCTCGAACGGCAGCTCACCCTCGCCAGGACCCGCGCCCACTCGGCGGCCCTCCAGGCGCTCGGCTCGTCCCGGTTCCACGCGGTCGCCGACGCGGTCGCCCTGCTCGCCTCCGAGGTCCCGCTCTCCGCCGCGGCCACGGCCCCGGCCGCCGAGATGCTGCACGGGCCCGCGGACCGGGCCGAGCAGCGGCTGCTCAGTGCGGTGGCCACGCTCCCGTCCGACGAGACGGTCGAGCCGTACAACGAGGCGCACGACGCGCCCTGGCACCAGGCCCGCCTTCTGCTGCGACTGCACCGGTACGCCCACGAGGTGGTACGCGGCGCCCCCGACCCGGTCCTGGTCGCCCCCGGACACGCGCTCGACCTGCACCGGGACGCGGCGGAGGCAGCCGCGGCAGCGGCATCGGCGGCCCGTACGCCGAGGATCGCGCCGGCCACCGCCTACGCCCTGGGGGTGCTCCACGCCGACCAGCGGCACGAGGTGGAGGCGGCCCGCGGGGCATTCCGGGAGACCTGGCCGTACACGGCGGCGGCTGTGACCACGCCATGAGCGGCGGGCTCGTACAGGCTGCGGGGTGTGTGCTGTGGCGCCGGTCGGAGCACTCCGGGGAGCTCGAGATCTGCCTGGTCCACCGGCCCCGTTACGACGACTGGTCACATCCGAAGGGCAAGCTCAAGCGCGGCGAGCCGGCCATCGACGCCGCTGTGCGCGAGGTTCTGGAGGAAACCGGCCACCACTGCACACCGGGGCCCCCGCTGCCCACGGTCCGGTACCTCGCGAACGACCGCCCCAAGGAAGTCCTGTACTGGGCGGCCGAGGCGACGGACGGCGTATTCGTCCCCAACGACGAGGTGGACCGCATCGTCTGGCTCCCCCCGGAAGCGGCCCGCACCCACCTGACCCAGCCCCGCGACCGCGATCTGCTGGACGCGCTGCTGATCAGCGGGTGAGCGCGTGCGGGGTTGCCCCGGCGGGCGGGGTGTTTCTCGTCCCCGGGTCCGGGGTGGGGGGTCGCCCTGGCGGGCGGTGCGGTTCTCGTCCCCGGGTCCGGGGTGCGGGGTCGCCCTGGCGGGCGGTGCGGTTCTCGTCCCCGGGTCCGGGGTGAGGGGTCGCCCTGGCGGGCGGTGCGGTTCTCGTCCCCGGGTCCGGGG
>NZ_JBEZKL010000220.1:0-7491 GCF_040704695.1 Streptomyces sp. NPDC048411 | reverse complement strand
CGGCGCCGCGCGGGCGGCGAGTCCGTCGAGCAGATCCAGCCCGACCTGATCATCCCCACCGGCAAGCGCAAGGGACAGAACCCCTCAGTCGCGAGCATCTACCGGGCGCTCGCCGAGCACGCCAAGCGCGAGGCGTACCCCGAAGCCGTCGAACAGGCCGACACCGACTTCGCCGCCCTCCAGGTCGGCGAAGTTCCCGGACCCCGCCTCGCTGCCCCTGACCGAGCGTCACTCTGATTACAGAGAGCTACTTGTCACTTCGCCGTAGCTTCGGGAGAACAGGGCCGACACGCGCGGTCCCTCACAGCCAGCCGCGCCGGGCGGCCTGCCAGGCCAGCTGCATGCGTGTCCCGGCGCCGGCACGCTCCATCAGGTTCTGGATGCGGCGCTGGACAGTTCTTCGGCTCAGGCCCATCTGTGAGGCGATCGCCTTGTCGGCGACGCCCGCGACCAGCAGGGACAGCAGCTTGCTGTCGGCCTGTGACAGCGACGGATGCATCTCGGTGTCGTCGGTGGCCAGGTCGCCCGTCTCCGAGAGGTGCAGGGGGACGGCGTTCTCCCAGTAGCCCTCGAACAGGGCGACGAGCGCGCTCAGCAGGTTGCCGTCCCTGACCAGCGCGGTGGTCGGCTGGTCGGGGCTGCCGTGGGGGCCGCCGGGCACCAGCGGGAAGATGCCGACGGACCGGTCGGCGATCGCGAGGCGCAGCGGCAGCCAGGGGACGGCGCGGGCGATCTCCCCGGCGCGCACACCCGCCACCACATTGTCGACGGCCCCCTCGTCGTCGAAGAACGCCTTCTCGTACAGCACGCGGTAGCGGACGCCGCGGGCGAGGGCCTCGTACTCCTCCGTGTTGGTGCCGGAGGGCATTGCCACGTACTGGGCCCGGCAGAACCAGAGCATCTCCTCACGGGCGTCGGCCTGTATCTGTCTCAGCCGCTGGCGCAGTGCCTCCGCCCCGGTGATGACCTCCAGCAACTGCCCGGCGTCATGGCGGCGCATGGTCTCGCGGTACGCCTCGAGCAGCCGGTCCGCCTGCGCCCGTGCCACGTCCAGCGCGTCTGCGGTGTGTTTAATACGAGGGAGCAGCGCCACGTCCGGGGGCACCGCCCGAAACACCCGAGGTGTGCCGTCGGTGTGGCTGGCCAGCCCCTGGAGCACGAGGGATTCGAGCACACTTGTGCTGTCGGCTCCGCTCACACCGGTGCGCCGGGCGATGTCCTCGGCGGTCGCTCCGCCCGCCGTCACGAGAAGGCGGTAGACGGCCTCCTGTTCCGGCGAGACTCCCGCAGCTTTCAGCATTCCGAAGGCCCCCTCGCTCGTCGTGGCGTGGACAGTCCGAGGACTCTACTCCAGGGCCTCGCGACGGCAGGGGGCGAGAGGTCCGTACGCCCCCTCGCCCCCTGGTCCGTGAGAGTCAGTGGCGCTCCGCCCAGGCGCGGGAGACCGTCTGCCGGACGCTGTTGCCGGCGGAGTCCCGGGCCGTGACCCGCACCGTCACATAGGCGGTGCCGCTTTGGTGGTGCGGGCGGTCCACCGTGGCCCGGAACGTGTCCTGGCCCCGGTTGCGGACGTTCGCCGCCCGCCAGGTGCGGCCGTCGTCGTACGAGATCTCCACTCGCACCCTCGCGCCGCGCGGGGTGGGCGCCCCGTCCTGGGCGCGGACCGTGACGTCCACGCCGTACGAGCCGGCCCGGGTGACGGTGTTGTGCGCGTCGACCGGTACGGCGTAGTCGAGTTGCAACAGGGGCAGCGGGGCGGCCTCGTCGGTGGTGTCCGAACGGAACGACCAGGACGTGCTGGTCGCGGTCGCGTAGTCCCAGTCGGGGGAGGTGCGCGAGGTGGTCAGCGCCAGCCGGTAGGCGCCGGGTCCGGCCGGCACCTCGACGTCCGTCCAGGCGTTGTCGAGGCCGGTGAGCCTGGTTCCGTCGCGGTAGAGGGCCGCTGTCACCGTGTCGTTCGTGGCCTGCGCGCGGCCGGTGCCGATGCCGCCGTCGCCGGCCAGGAAGCGGGACCAGTGCCCGGACTGCGAGTCCGTGAACTCGGGTACGCGCAGGCGCAGTACGTTGCCCTTCCGGACGGTCGGTTCGATGGCGCCCGCGGGGATCGACGGCCGGACGACGGCGCCCTGCCATGTCTCCTTCGTCTCCGTACCCGCCCGGTAGGTCCGGGGGGTGTCGCGCATGCCGAGCGCGAGCGGCAGGTCGGGGTCGTAGGTGGTGGTGTGGTGGACGAGGTGCTGCCAGACCGTGTCACCGGCGCTGACATACTCGGTGCGGGTGACGCCGGTGGGCACGTAGCGGTTGTACTGAAGCCAGGCCGTCCCCTGGTAGGGGCGCCGGGCGAAGCGCTGCTCGGCGGCCCAGCCGCTGCCGCCGTCGTCCGCGTACGTGGTGCGCACCACGGCGCTGTTCCGGGCGGAGACGGTGTACGTGACGTGCTGCGGGATCTGTTGCTCGGCCACCTGGACGACGTCGTAGAGGTAGGGGCTGCGGGCCGTGCCGCGGAAGGTCACCTCCGTGGTGCGGCGATGGATCCGCTTGAGGATCTCGGCTCCGGTGGTGGCTCCGATGCGGACCACCGGCAGCGGCGAGCGTTCGCCGTCCGGGCTCCAGCGGGTCCACGGGGTGTCGTCGAAGTTGACCAGCAGGACGCCCTTGGCGCCGGCCGCCGAGACCTGCTTCAGGGCCTGGTCCACGCCGGTGCCCTGCTCGTCGGTGAGCACCGCGAGCCGGCCGCGGACGCCGGTGAGTGCCGGGGCGGCGGCATCGCCCGCGTCGACGGCGCGCAGGGTGGTGCCGCGGTCGCCGAAGAGAGGTGAGGCCGGCATGTAGTAGGCGTCGAGCGTGCCGGGCAGGCCCGTGGCCCGCGCCTGCAGCAGCGGTGCGACGAGCTGCCAGCGGGAGGCGAACTCGAAGGTTCCCGTTCGTACCGGGGAAGTGGGGCTGACGTAGAGCCGCTTGGCGATGTCGAAGAACATCACGCCGTGCATCACTGCCAGGCCGTCGAGTTCGCGGTAGGTCTGGTAGCTGAGCACCCCGCGCTGCTCGGCGGGCCGTGGCGTGCGGATCTGGACCTGAACGGTTCTGCGGGCGTCCACGGTGACGGTCGTGTCCTTGGTGACCTTCACCTCCGGCAGCACGACCTCGCGCAGTTCCTGGCCGTCCTTCGCGGTGCTGATGAAGGTGCGGCTCACCTGGTAGGTGCCCTCTTCCACCTCGGCGACGCCGTTGTCGGGGTCTGTGTAGCCCACGTAGCCGCCGGGGCCCCAGACGAACGGCTGTGCGGCGATGCGGTCGCCGTTCTCGTCGTACGTCCGCACGGTCAGCCTGTGCAGGGGGCCGTGCACGACCAGGCTCAGCGTGGTGTGCACGGCCGGGGCGTCACCGCCCTCCAGGGTGCCGGTGATGTAGCCGTAGTAGCTGCCCTGTCCGGCCTCGGCCGGGTCCACGGTGAGGGGGACGATGACGCTCCCGTGGGCGGGGAGGCGTACGGAGGAGTGCGCGAGGCGGACGGCGTGCGCCGGGGCCGGGCGGCCGGTGGCGTCCGTGAGGCGGGGCCGGAGATTCAGAGCGACTGCCTCGTCGGAGGTGTTGGTGTACGCCAGGTCGAAGGTGCGTGCCGCCTCACCGGGGTGGAAGGGGCCGGGGGTGACGCTGCCCGTCGCGGTGACCGCGCCGAGGGCGGCGGCGGCCACGTCGACGCGGCCGCCGCCCTGTTCGGTGACCTTCTGGCCGCTGATCGTGCGAGCGGTGCTGACGAGGGCGTCCTTGATCTGGTTGCCGGTCCAGTCGGGGTGGCGCTGGGCCACCAGGGCTACGGCGCCCGCGACATGGGGTGTGGCCATGGAAGTGCCGGAGAAGCCCACGTAGTACTGGTCCACCACGTCGCCCTGCGTGGTGCCCGAGGCGCGGGCCGCTACGATTCCGACGCCGGGAGCGGTCACGTCCGGCTTGACGGCGCCGTCGCCGGACCGGGGGCCCCGGCTGGAGAAGCCGGCCAGTGAGTCGTCCCGGTCCACCGCGCCCACCGTCAGCGCCGAGGCGGCCGCGCCCGGTGAACCGACGGTGGACGCACCGTCCCGGCCGTTGTTCCCGGCGGCAATCACGAACAACGTGGGGGTGGTGCGGGAGAGCTCGTCGACGGCCTGGCTCATCGCGTCGGAGCCGTCGCTGGACTCGTCCGAGCCGAGGCTCATGCTGACGACCTCGGCGCCCTGGGAGGCCGCCCACTCCATTCCGGCGATCACCTGGGACTCGGAGCCGGAGCCGTCGTCGCCGAGCACCTTGCCGACGATGAGGTTTGCGCCGGGGGCCACGCCCTTGCGGGCGCCGCCCGAGGCCGCGCCGCTGCCGCCGACGATGGACGTGACGTGGGTGCCGTGCCCGAAGGAGTCGCCGGTGGTCGGACTGTCCGTGAAGTTCGCCGTCTTGACGACCCGTCCGGCCAGGTCAGGATGCGCCTGGTCGACTCCCGTGTCGAGGACCGCGACCTTGACTCCCTCGCCGTGATCGCCCTTCTGCCAGACGGCAGGGGCGCCGATCTGGGCGGTGCTGCGGTCGAGGACGGCGCGTACCCGGCCGTCGAGCCACACGCGGGGGGCGGCGGCGGACGCCTTCGACTCGGCGTCGTCGGGCGCCAGTTCGTCCCAGAACCGGCTCAGTTCGTCCTTCGCGACGTGCAGCGACCGGGCGTCGATGCTGGACAGTTCCCGTGCGGGGGCGTCGTGTTCGGCGAACGCGGTGAGTCTGTCCGTCGCGCGGGCCGTCGCCGTTCCGGAAGTGCTGACGATCAGCGGCAGGGTGTCGGTGTGCGCGTCGTCGTAGCCCTGCGCGAGGAGGGAGGTGACGTCGAACAGCGCCCGGTCCAGACGGCCTCGGGACACCAGGGCCGAGGCGTCGGAGGGGAGCACCGTCAGGTGCCCGTCCTGTTCGAAGGTGTGGAAGACAATGTCGTCGCGGCCGGGGCCGGGCCGCACGGAGGCGGTCTGCCGTCCGTCCGGGCCCTTCGCCGCGGTCACGCTGTCGCCGGTGATCAGGTGGACGGTGGCCTCGCTGTCCGAGGTCCCGGCCGCCACCGTGGTGTGCGACGGCCCGGGCGGACCGGCGAACGACGGGGTGACCGCCGCGGCGGCCAGTGCGACGCCTGCCGTGAACGTCGCCAACAAGCGGGTGTGTCTCATTGTTTCTGGGCCCTTTCCGGCGCGCTGCGTGCCGTTCGTCTGAGCGACAGAATCCGACGGCCGTGAGGCACATGTCACTCGATGCCGGTGGCACAGCTGGGACATGTCACAACAGCGACAGAGGAGCGTGCCAACTCGTTCCGTGTGAAGCATGTTGCACCCGCGCTGTGCCACCGGCCGGACCGTGACGGTCGATCAGCGCGACGGAGACGCACACCCGAAGGAGGTAGGCACCATCTTGACTGGTGACGCTAGAAGCTGCCATGATTGCGTCACTGCCTCAACCGGTGACACACAAAGTGTTGCGGTCGAGGCGACCGAAGACCTTCCTTCCGACCCAGATGGGGAGCACCAGTCATGGCAGTCAGCTACACCGCCGTTGTCGACGTCGACGGAGAGGGCCGCAACGGCGGTCGCGTCCGCTCCTCCGACGGTCTGCTGGAGACCGGTCTCGCTCTCCCGAAGGAGCTCGGTGGCGCCGGCACCGCGACCAACCCCGAGCAGCTGCTCGCCGCCGGCTGGGCCGCCTGCTTCCTCGGCGCCCTCCGCCGTGCCGCCACCCTGCGCAAGGTCCGGCTGACCAGCACCACCATCACGGCCGAGATCACCCTCACCCACGGCGACGACGGCGAGTTCTCCCTCTCGGCGGTTCTCAGCCCCGTCCTCGGCGGCGTCGACCAGGCCACCGCCGAGGAACTCGCCCACGCCGCCCACCAGATCTGCCCGTACTCCAAGGCCACGCGCGACAACATCCCCGTCACCATCAACGCCGGCACCGCCGCCTGAGCCGCCCCCTGACCGCGGGTTCCCTGCTCCTTCCCCCGGCAGGGAACCCGCACCCCTGCCATATCCGCACCACCGACCGGAGAGAGACGGGTCACGACATGGTTTCCACGACGTACACACCCACGCGGACCGCCGAGCACCGTCGTTCCGTGCCCGGCCCGCGCTCCGCGGCGTCCGGCGGGCAGCGGCCCCAGGACGCCGGAACCTCCCAGGTCCGTGAGTGGCCCGACGACACACAGGTGTGGATCTGGGCGACGAGCGTGGTCCTGTCGGGGTACGGTCCGGCGGCCTCGAACTTCGTCTGACAGCGGATCAGGCAGGCCCGCGCGCGCAGATGTGAGAAAAGCGCCTCTGCGTGTGAACCAGCCGTCCGCCATCCGCGTCTACCGCCTCGAACTCCTGCTTCATGGCGTCGAGCAGTTCGGGCCGCTCGATGAGGTCGACGGCGCCGGCCGCGAGGTAGCGGGCCGCGGACAGCAGCGCCTCATGGCCGATGTTGGTGGCCGCCGTGGCGGTGTCGCCCCAGTTTTGAGTCACGGGGGCGGTTCGGAGCGAGGACGGCGGTTATTTCGCCGCGTGCTCGCGGGCCAGCTCGACCGCCCGCCTCACCGGTCCCCGGTACACGGGCCCGTGGCCGGGCAGCACGACGCCGGCGTCCAGGTCCTCCAGCAGAGCCAGGGAGCGAAGCGCTCCGGGCCGGTCGGTGTGGAACATCCCGGGAAGCAGTTGCGGGCCGTCGACGCGGGAGGTGGGGTGGGCGGTCACCAGGGCGTCGCCGCTGACCAGGACGCCGCTGTCGGGCAGCAGGTAGGCGCTGTGCCCCTTGGTGTGCCCGGGCGTGTGCACCGGTACGGGGCCGCCGGGCAGGTCGAGCGAGCCCGACGCCGGGAAGGCCTGGGGTTCGGCCACCGGCACGTGAGCGGTGCCGCCCGCCTTGAGGGCGTGCACGGCCCAGGGCACCACGCCGGGCTGCCAGGCCCGCGCCACGATCTGACCAACGGTCACCTGGTTCAGGAAGTCCCGGCGGGCGTGGCCGACCTCCCGCTCGTGCATGAGGACCGGCGTGCCGTACGTCGCCCGCAGGTGTTCGGCGGCTCCGATGTGATCGTTGTGCGCGTGCGTGACAAGAACCGCGCTCACGGCCTCCGGGGCGAGCCCGACGGCGGCCAGCGAGGCGAGGACGGCGTCCCGGTCGCCCGGATACCCGGTGTCGATCAGGGTGCCGCTGTCGCCGTCCTTGATGATCACCCAGTTGGTGTTGCTGCCCGCGACCAGATGGACCTTGTCGTCGACGCTGACCAGGGAGCCGTCGCGCAGGACGCCATACATGCCTGTTCCTCTCGCTGCGGTTGCCGCGCCGGGAGCAGCCGATTTCTGCTGGCGAGCGGGAAACAGGATAACAACATGTGTGCTGCGCACCGATGGTGCGCAGCACACGTTTCACCTACCGGTCCGCGTCCGGCGTCCCGGCCGGGACCGGCGGACAGCGTGCGCTGCACCGGTACCTTGAGCCGGTCCGCGAGCC
>NZ_JBEZKL010000219.1:0-7531 GCF_040704695.1 Streptomyces sp. NPDC048411 | reverse complement strand
GTCGGGTAGCCCGGGGAACAGACGCCCCGGGCTACCCGACCCCGCGTCGTTGGATGGCGAGGACGTTGGGTGGCGGGCCTTGGTGTTGCGCCAGCGCAGGTAGGCGTGGAGGGCCCGGGTCTGTCTGGTGACCGGCGCCTGCTTCTGGCGCATCCGCCGCCACCGCGACTGACCAGCGTGGGGCAACAGCGGGTCGGTCGAAGCCATTGACGCCGGCTTCGACCGCCCACAGGAGTCCGCGGACATGGCCGGGCTGCCACAGGCGGCCGTCTGCACTGTCCACGGCTCGTCGGCGTCTGCCGAGGCGGCACGGTTCTCGGCGTGGCCCTGCACACTCAACCCGCTGGCCGGATGAGTCGGCGGGGGTCTGTCAGCCCATGTCCGTCAGGAGGGCGTTCAGTTCCTTCTCCTGCTGCGCAGGCGACATCGGCGGGTTCGAGTGATCGATGCCGAAGGTCTTCAGAACTTTGTCCATCTGGGCGTCGATAGAGGTCCAGCCGGTCTGGTCCAGCGGCTGCAGCGAGGCTTGGTCGGCATCCCACAGGTCACGCAGCGACTGGGCGGCCGCGTGCGCGCCGGTCGCGTTCCCCGAGCGTGCGTCCTTGAGCGAGGTGGAGGCGAGGGTCTTCAGCGCATCGACCTTGACGGGCGGGAATTTCTTCACCGCCTGGCCAGGAGCCATCTGGACGGCGGAGGTGTTGTCGGTCTCCGGCGCCGGGCCGACGTGCGGCTGGCTGTGGGCCCAGACCAGCAGGCCCGTGGTGGCGACGGCCAGCAGGCCGAAGCCGGCCAGTGCGACGCGCTCCTTGCGCGGGTCGCCGGTGGCGTGGGCGGCGTGGGCGGCGTGGGCGGCCTCGTAGGTCTCGGTCACGTCCGAGCGCGTCACCGTCAGGTAGACCACCGTCGCCAGGATCAGGCCGAGGAAGATCAGGCTGGTGGTGAACGTGCCCAGCGCGAGACCGGTCGGGTCACCCGGGTTCTGGGCGACCTTGGGGGAGGCCAGCCAGTCACCGATGTTCGCGCCGAGCGGGCGGGTCAGGATGTAGGCGAGCCAGAAGGACAGCACCGGGTTCGCGCCGAACTTCCACAGCAGCGTGATCGCCGCGATGAGGCCGAGCGGCAGCAGGACCGAGGCGCCCGGGCTCCAGCCGGTGAGCTCGAGGGTCCAGTCGCCGGTCGCGGTGCCGAGCGCGAAGGTGACGAGAACGGCGAGCCAGTAGAACGACTCGCGCGGCAGCGTCGTGACCGAGTGGATCGAGAGGGTGCGCTCGCGCAGCCACCACACGCCGAAGACCACGGCGAGCAGGACCGAGAACACGGCGGAGCTGATCCACAGCGGCACGTTGAGCTGGTCGGTGAGGATGTCGGTGTACAGGGTGCCCGTGACGCTGACAACGACCACGGTCAGCCAGTAGGGGAACGGGACGTACCGCTTCAGCCGCAGCTGGACGGCCAGGACCATCACGAAGACCGCGGTGAAGATCCAAGCCGTGTTCACCAGGCCGACGCCCAGCTTCATGTTGATCCAGTCGGCGAAGCTCTCACCCACGGTGGTGCACAGGACCTTGATCACCCAGAACCAGATGGTGACCTCGGGGACCTTGTTGAGCATGAGGCGCCCACTGCGCGTTCGGGCTTCCGTTGTCGTTGTCATGCAGGAAGGTTTACGGGGGGAACCTGCAAGCAACCTGACTACGTGGCTGCGCGCGCGGCCGGGAGTGTCACCTCGACGTGCCCGCGGCCGTCCGCGATCGCGCGGACCTCCACACCGGCCGAGGCGGCGATGCGCCTGACCACCGGCAGCCCCAGCCCGTACCCGCCGCCGCCGGTCACACCCGCTTCGAAGACCCGGTCGACCTCGGCGGGATCGAACCCTGGGCCGTCGTCCAGGACATCGACCACGATGGCCTCGCCCTGGTTGCGCGCGGTGATCCACACACGGGACTTCGCATGTCGCAGGCCGTTCTCCAGCAGGGGTGACAGCAGCGACACGGCGACGTCGGGCGCCACGGCGACGTCGACCTTCGGCGGAAAGGCGATCTCGACCGCGCGGCTGCCGATCGCCTGCCGCGCGGCGGAGCGCAGATCACACCGGGTCCCGTCGTCCGTCCGTGCGCGCGCGGCGCGCAGAATCGTCGTGATCGCCGCATCGAGGCGGTCGACCTCGCTCAGCACCGCCTCCGGCACCACAGGCTCGCCGGACAGCTGCGCCAGCTGCGCCTCGCCTCGCAGGACCGTGAGCGGTGTCCGCAGTTCGTGGGCGATCTCGTCGGTGAGCCGGCGCTCGTCTGCCAGCGCGTTGTCGACGCGCTCCAGAAGGCGGTCCAGGGTCTGTCCCAGTTCCCCGAACTCGTCGCGGGGGACTCCGAGGTTGAAGCGGCGCCCGGGTTCGTGATGACCCCAGTCGTCGGCGAGGGCGGCCATCTCGTGCACGACCCGCAGCGCGCGGTGCACCACGAGGTGCGCGACACCGCCGGCGAGGAGGATCGTGAGGCCGCCCAGTATCAGCGACAAGGTCAGGCTGCGCTGCTCGGATGTCTCGTAGGGCGTGAGGTCCACCTGGACGATCACCATGACGTGGTGGCCGTCGACCGGGACCTGCCGCGCGTACAGGAGGTGGTCGCCGACGGTCGCGGTCTGCGATCGCCCCGAGTCCGCCAGCTCCTCGACGCGGCCGACCACGCTCGCCGGTACGTTCCCGTCGATCAGACGGCCGTCGGCATACACCCAGGCGACCTCGTCCAGCGCCTCGCTGCTGTTCTCCGTGAGCACGACACGGCCGCCCTTGGCGCTGACGTTCGCCGCGACCGCCTCGGCGCGCGTACGGGCCAGATCGTGTGCGTCGGCGTCCGTCACCCTGCTCAGCAGCACGTGCGAGACGACGACCAGGATGGCGACCACGGCGGTGGCGATCAGCACAGTGAGCGCGACGACGCTTCTGCGGAATCCCGTCACTGCCATCGGTAGCCCACGCCGCGGACGGTCGCCAGACGCTCGGCCACACCCAGCGGACCGAGCTTGGTCCGCAGCCGGCGCACGTAGGAGTCGAGGGTGTTGTCGCTGACCTGCGCTCCGTGGGGCCAGCCGGCGGCGATGAGAGCGTGGCGGCGTACCGCGTCGCCCTGCGAGGCGATCAGGCGGCCCAGTAGCCGGAACTCGGTCGGGGTGAGGCTCATGCTCACCGCATCGTAGGTCACCATGTGCTTCGCCGGATCGAGGACGACCTCGTGCGGTGCGGGCGCCACGGTGGCCCGGCGCAGCAGCGCTCGGACGCGGACCAGCAGTTCCGGGATGTCGAAGGGTTTGGTCATGTAGTCGTCGGCGCCGGCCTCGAAGCCACCCACCTTGTGATGCAGGCCATCCAAGGCGGTGAGCATCAACACCGGCACGTCGACGCCGCGAGCCCGGAGGGCCAGGCAGACATCGCGGCCGTCGGCGTCCGGCAGCCCGAGATCCAGGACGACCAGCTGGGGCGCCGGTGCGAGCTGCCGCAGCAGGCTGTCGGCCGTGGCGGCGACGGAAACGGTGTGGCCGTCGTGCTCCAGGGCGCGCTTGAGGACGCCACGGACCGCCGCGTCGTCTTCGCACACCATGATGAAACCCACGTGCTGACCCTAAATAGTCCGGCCCCCGTTCTCCATCTTCCCTGATCAGCCGCCTGACGGTCGAGAAAGGCTGGTGCAGGCGGACGAGCACACCGTCCCGGACGTGATCCACAGGTTCAACGAGATCGGCCTGGCCTGCCTGGACCCTCGGTGGGCGGCAACCACGCCGCCGCCAGGGCCTGCATCGAACGCCGTATCGCCACCGCCTGACCCCGGCCCAGCCGCTTTCGCTTCTGTCGATCTTTGGGCGACAGCACACCACAGGGCGTTGTCACGTTGGCTGGTCGAGGCGGGATGATCTTCGGGTTGATCATGTTGGAAAGGGGGTCGCTGGTGTCGTCTGTGTCGCCGTCGTACAAGGGGCACCGGTACCCGGTCGAGGTGATCTCGCACTGCGTGTGGTTGTACTTCCGCTTCCCGTTGTCATTCCGTGAGGTGGAGGAGCTGATGCTGCAGCGCGGCGTCATTGCGTCCTACGAGACGATCCGCCGGTGGTGTCTGAAGTTCGGACAGTCCTACGCCAACGCGCTGTGCCGCCGACGTCCCCGCCCCGGCGACACGTGGCACCTCGACGAGGTCTTCGTCACGATCAACGGCGAGCAGAAGTACCTCTGGCGCGCGGTCGACCAGGACGGCAACGTGCTGGACATCCTCGTCCAGAACCGGCGCAACAAGGCCGCGGCCAGGCGCTTCTTCCGTCGGCTCCTCAAAGGAATCGGGGCCGTGCCGAGGGTGATCGTCACGGACAAGTCCTACGGGGCGGCCCACCGCGAGGTGATGCCCTCGGTCGAGCACCGCTCCCACAAAGGCCTGAACAACCGGGCCGAGAACTCCCACCAGCCAACGAGGCAGCGCGAACGCGCCATGAAAGGCTTCCGCAGCGTCGGAGGAGCTCAGAGATTCCTGTCCGCGTTCAGCGGCATCTCACCCCACTTCCGGCCACGCCGGCACCGGATGACCGCCCCCGACCACCGCACCGAGATGACCGTCCGCTTCGTGATCTGGGACCAGATCACCGGCGCCACCGCCCCGCCCACCGCAGCGTGACCCACGCCCCCGCCCGACCCCCACACTCCCTGACGCGCCCTCAACCGATCAACACCCCACCAACGTGACAACGCCCTTGGGCGCGTTCAGCAGGCTGCGGATGTCGGCCGGTGACAATGTGCTGCTGGTCAAGGCGGGTACCGGGATCGGGCCGGGACTGATCTGCGGGGGCCGGCTGCACCGGGGGGCGCGGAGCGCTGCCGGCGATCTCGGGTACACCGTCGTCGCCGAGGAGTCCCGTCACCGGTGCTGGCATGTACGGCTCTGCTCAGCTGTCGGGGAGGTCCTGGTCGGCCCAGATGGTCTTGCTGAGCCGGGCGTAGCGGGTTCCCCAGCGCTGGGTGAGATGGGCGACCAGGAGCAGGCCGCGTCCGCCCTCGTCATGTACCCGGGCGCGCCGGAGGTGCGGCGCTGTGCTGCTGTTATCGGAGACCTCGCAGATGAGGCTGCGGTCGTGGATCAGCCGCAGTTGGATGGGTGGCTGGCCGTAGCGGATCGCGTTGGTGACCAGTTCGCTGACCACTAGCTCGGTGACGAGTGCGAGTTCCTCCAGTCCCCATGCGGTCAGCTGGTTGAGGGCGTTCTTGCGGGTTTGGGCGACGGCTGCGGGTTCGGACGGGACGTCCCAGGTGGCGACTTGGTCGGCTGGTAGAGCGCGGGTGCGGGCGAGGAGCAGCGCGATGTCGTCGTCGGAGCGACGGCGGAGCGTCGCGTCGAGAATGGTGTCGCAGGTGGCCTGAAGAGAGCTGGCGGGCTGGGCGAGGGCGTGGCGCAGCGCGTCGAGTCCTTCCTCGACATCGCGGTCGCGTCTTTTGATCAGGCCGTCGGTGTAGAGGGCAAGGGTGCTGCCTTCCGGCAGTTCGACCTCGGCTGTTTCGAAGGGAAGATTGCCCAGGCCGAGCGGCGGGCCGGCGGGGAGGTCGAGGAAGTCCACGGTGCCGTCCGGGCCGAGCACCGCGGGCGGGAAGTGACCGGCGCGGGCGAGGGCGCAGTGGCGGGAGACGGGGTCGTAGACCGCGTACAGGCACGTAGCACCGATGTCCCCGGTGGCCTGGGGGTCGGAGTCGGCGGGGGCTTCTGCGGACAGGCGGATGACGAGGTCGTCCAGGTGGGTGAGGAGCTCGTCGGGCGGGAGATCGATGTCGGCCAGGGTGTGCACCGCGGTGCGCAGCCGGCCCATGGTGGCGGATGCCTGGATTCCGTGGCCGACGACATCACCGATGACCAGGGCGACCCGGGCGCCGGAGAGCGGGATGACGTCAAACCAGTCGCCGCCCACACCGGCCTGAGTACTGGCAGGCAGATAGAGGGAGGCGACCTCGAGCGCTGTCTGCTCGGCCAGCCGCTGTGGCAACAGGCTGCGTTGGAGGGTCACGGCGATGGTGCGCTCGCGGGTGTAGCGGCGGGCGTTGTCGATGCAGACGGCCGTTCGGGTCGTGATCTCCTCTGCCAGCAGCAGGTCGTCCCGCTCAAAGGGCTTCAGGCTTCGATGGCGGATGAAGACGGCTACTCCCAGGGGGGTGCCGCGGGCCCGCAGCGGCACCACCATCACCGAATGGGTTCCCGCGTCGCGGAGGCGGGCGAACTGGGCAGGTTCGTGATCCGCCCATCGGGCGAGGGCAGGGTCGGTCATCCGGTACGTGGTCGGCCGCATCGCCAACCACTCGGCAGGAGGGGAGGACTCGGGGTAGGTGGCCGCTTCTCCCAGTCCGAGCGCGGACTCAGGTGTGCCCTGAAGGATGGACAGCTGGGCAGTACGGCGCATGGTGACCGGGCCCGCCACCGGGGCAGGCGGTGGCTCGCCGCCGGCATCGAGGCTGGTCAGCAGATCGACGCTGGCAAAATCCGCAATCCGGGGAACGGCCAGGTCAACCAGTTGCTGTGCGGTGAGGGCCATGTCCAGGCTGGTGCCGATGCGCGTGCCGGCCTCGTTGAGGAGTAGTAGCCGTTGCCGGGCCTCGTATTGCTCTGTGGTGTCCTGCGCCGCGAAGCAGACCCCGCACAGACGGCCGCCCGGGTCGTTCAGCGGGGCGAGATGGATCGCCCACGCATGCTCGCGGCTCTCGCCCGGGACGCGCAGGTATATCTCCAGGTACTGCCGCTCACCAGTGTCCACCACGCGGCGCATGGCACGCTCGATCTTCTCGCACTCCGGGTCCGGTACCGACTCTCCCACGCGCATCCCGCGCAGCTGGTCCGTGGTGAGAGCGACTACGCGTTCCTCGTCGGCGTTCGCCCGCACATACCGCAGATCCGCATCGAAGATCGCCAGACAGCATGGCGCCTGGTCAAAGCACCACTGCACTGGAATGCCGTCGCCTGGTGGGCGCGGCCCCCGCGCCGTGCCCCATACGAGGAGCCAGTCGGACCCGTTCTGCGTCACCCGACGATGCGCGAGCAGCTCACCCACCACACGGCGGCCGTCCTGGTGCCGCACCGCCACCTGGCCGCTCCAACTCTGTCGCCCGGTGAGACTGTCCCCGACAGCCTGGACATCCTCAGCGAGAAGCTCGGCAGCCGGCCGCCCCACGACATCCCCTGGCCAGTAGCCGAACAAACGCCGCGCCCCGGCACTCCACCCGGTCACAATGCCCTGCTCATCGGTAGTGGCCGTGATGACATCCGCTGCACCGAAAGGATCACCGAGCGGATCTGTGAACGTGGTGCCGTGTCCCGCCATGGTGACTCCTACGAAGAAGACTCTTCTCTGACAGGGATATCGCACCTGGGCATACGGTGCATAGGCGTTGTCACGTTGTCGGGGGTGTTGGTGCTTGGTGGGGTGTCGGGGCGTGCTGGGGCCGGGTTCCGGCTCCGCGCTCAGGCCGTGGCGGGCAGGCCGGCGGTGCCGGTGGCCTGCTCCCAGATCGCGAAGCGGA
>NZ_JBEZKL010000218.1:0-7541 GCF_040704695.1 Streptomyces sp. NPDC048411 | reverse complement strand
CTGGTGCGTGCGATCGCAAGGCGCCGGAAGGTCCTCGTAGCGGAGCTACTAGGGCGTTTCGGCAACGCGGCGAGCGTGCGTGCCAGACGCCGCGAGCCGGGCGCCGATTTTGTGAGCTCCTCTAAGTGATCTCCACCGCACACGCTATGTCCTGCCTGCACCGGCCCTCCGACCGGGGGGCCATCCGTGAGGTGACAGCCCCGCTTGCCCGCCTCCGCGCCGTCCGCTCCGCAGAGCCCGACATGCAGCGCGGCGTTCCCCATCGTGACCGCGCCGATCCTCGCTGTGAGGGCCCGGCTGTGTCCAGCGAGGGACCGACTCGACGGCTGCTGCTGAGTGAGTGCAGGCCGGACGTTGAACAGCAACATTCGGGTCCTGTCCCTGAGTCGCCCACGCACCGGCTATCGCGGCCGGGGCATTTCCGTCGCGATGAAGGCGTTCGTACTGAGCTTCGCGGAGCTGTGTGGCGTGACCAAAGTAAGTCCGCACTTTCCATCGCCCCGCGAACGCGAATGCCATCGCTATGAACCGGACGATGGGCTATGTCGACGCAGGCGGAGCTATGACCGGGGCCGGACAGCTCAGCACCGGTGAGTGGTCCTTTCCGGTGACAGCGGCAGCCGCCGGTAGGTCGGTCACGTTCTGCGGCGCGGCCGCTTGTCGCCCGCCGTTGGTCAGCGGGGCGGGGGTGGACTCAGGGCCAGCCGCTCGGCTACGGCCACCTGTGCCGGGCGCATCAGGTGTGTGCCGACCCGGTAGCCGGGACGCAGCACCTCGACGCAGGTCGCGCTGGTGGTGCCGGAGACGGTGGTGGAGGTGAGGGCTTCGTGTATGCGGGGGTCGAATGCTTCGCCTGCCTCGCCGACACTGTGCAGGCCCAGCGCGGCAAGGTGGGACTCCAGAATCCGGGCGACTTGGTGGAAGCCCCCGGTGACGTAGCCCTGGGCCCGGGCCTGGTCTATGGCGTCCAGGACGGGCAGCAGCCCGGCCAGGACATTGGCGACGGCCGCTTCCCGGATCGCGAGGCGGTCCCGCCGCACACGTTTGCGGTAGTTGTCGTACTCCGCCTTGACCCGTTGCAGGTCCGCCGTGCGCTCGGCCAGGTCCGCCTCCAATTGCCGGATGCGGTTCTCGGGGCCGGGCGGACTGTGGGCGGCCCGGCTGTCCGCAACCGGTGGGCCGGTCGTCGGTGCCGGGTGCGTCGACGGTGTGGCCTCCTGACCTTCGGGTCGGCGAGGCCGGAGAGTGACGGGATCGGCGCTCCTGCGGTCGTGGATGACCACGAGGGGTGGGAGACCCGGACGCGGAGGCTGGGCCGGCTGCTTCATCACGTGCCTCCCTTCGCTGTGTCATCGTCCACGATCTCCGCGTCCACGACATCCTCCTCGCCGCCCTGTCCGGCGTCGGCGGCAGGACCGGCGGGCTGATCCGTTCGGGCCTGGGAGTAGAGGGCAGTGCCGATCTTCTGAGCAGCGGTGGCTGCTCGTTCCACGGCGGAGCGAAGAGCGGCGGTGTCGTCGCCTTTGAGTTTCTCCTTGACGTCGGCCAGGGCGTTCTCGACGTCCGTCTTGACATCCGCGGGGATCTTGTCGGCATTCTCGGCCAGGAGCTTCTCGGTGGTGTAGAGGAGGTGCTCGGCGCTGTTACGGGTGTCGGCGGCCTCCTTGCGGCGGCGGTCCTCCTCCGCGTGGGCCTCGGCATCGCGCATCATCCGCTCGATGTCGTCCTTGGGCAGCGCGGAACCACCGGTGATGGTCATCTTCTGTTCCCTGCCGGTGCCGAGGTCCTTGGCGGCGACGTGCATGATGCCGTTGGCATCGATGTCGAAGGTGACCTCGATCTGCGGGAGGCCGCGCGGGGCCGGCGGCAGGCCGGTCAGGTCGAACACGCCGAGCTTCTTGTTGTAGGCCGCGATCTCGCGTTCGCCCTGGTAGGCCTGGATCTGGACGGACGGCTGGTTGTCCTCGGCCGTGGTGAAGATCTCCGAGCGTTTGGTCGGGATCGTGGTGTTGCGCTCGATCAGTTTGGTCATGATGCCGCCCTTGGTCTCGATACCCAGGGACAGCGGGGTGACGTCCAGCAGCAGGACGTCCTTGACCTCGCCCTTCAGGACACCGGCTTGCAGTGCTGCGCCGATCGCGACGACCTCGTCCGGGTTCACACCCTTGTGCGGGTCCTTGCCCGTCAGTTCCTCCACGAGGCCCGTGACGGCGGGCATCCGGGTGGAGCCGCCGACCAGAATGACGTGGTCGATGTCGGAGACCTTGGTTCCCGCGTCCTTCACGGCCTGGTGGAACGGGTTCTTGCAGCGCTCCAGGAGGTCCGCTGTGAGCTGCTGGAACTGGGCACGTGTGAGCTTCTCGTCGAGGTGCAGCGGGCCTTCGGCGGAGGCGCTGATGTAGGGAAGATTGATGGTCGTCTCGGTGGCCGCGGACAGTTCGATCTTCGCCTTCTCCGAGGCCTCGCGCAGCCTCTGAACGGCCATTTTGTCCTTGGCCAGGTCCACCCCGTAGCTGTTCTTGAACTGTTTCACCAGGTGGTCGACGATCCTCTGGTCCCAGTCGTCGCCGCCCAGGTGGGTGTCGCCGTTGGTGGACTTCACCTCCACGATGCCCTCGCCGATGTCCAGAAGGGACACGTCGAACGTGCCACCGCCGAGGTCGAAGACGAGGATCGTCTGGTCGTTCTCCTTGTCCAGGCCGTACGCCAGGGCCGCAGCGGTCGGTTCGTTCACGATCCGCAGTACCGTCAGACCGGCGATCTCCCCGGCCTCCTTCGTGGCGGTGCGCTGCGAGTCGTTGAAGTACGCGGGCACGGTGACCACGGCGTCGCTCACGTCCTCACCCAGATAGGCCTCCGCGTCGCGCTTGAGCTTCTGCAGGACCCGCGCGGAGATCTCCTGCGCGGTGTAGCGCTTCCCGTCCACGCCGCCGGAGTCCGGGAATCGCCAGGCCGCTTCACCCATGTGCCGCTTCACTGACCGGGCGGTGCGCTCCACGTTGGTCACCGCCTGCCTCTTGGCGACCTCGCCGACCAGCACGTTGCCGCCCTTGGCGAATGCCACAACGGACGGAGTTGTCCGGGCGCCCTCGGCGTTCGGGATCACAACCGGTTCGCCGCCCTCCAGAACGCTGACGACCGAGTTCGTCGTGCCGAGGTCGATACCGATCGAGCGTGCCATGATCCCGCTCCCTTTCCATGCTCCCCTCTGGGCAGGTGCAAGGGCTGCTCCGCGGCCTGGGCCGCGGCGTCCGGGCCCGGCGAATCACGGTCGGCAACCGAACCGGCCGGTCTCGGCCTCGAACGTGCCTTTCACCCTCAGGTTCCGGGATACGTCGGCTGCCAACCGCTGTCAACGCGTCCCTGCGCAGGAGTTTCAAGGCAACGCCACCCGACCCGTGAGCGGAGGGACCGAGCGGGGCGTCAGACCGCCCTTGCCGCGTCCGAAGAGGAAGCCCTGATGACCTCCATGTCGCCTCGATGACCCGACGACCCGATGGCCCTGGACATCGGAGGCGCGGGCACTGCGCCCGCCGGCCACCTGCTGCCGCACGGTTCCTCGGTGCCCGCACGGGTGGTCATCGCAGGCCTGCATGGCGAAGCCCCTCGCGTGAACCCGGTTCCGCGCCTGGAAGCCCTACCCGAGGACGCGGTGTCAACCTGTCCGTCCAGGCCACACCGCGACCCGGCCGCCCCGTCCCCGCTGCCGCACGGACGGGGGTCGCGGCGGTAGTGATCGATCCACCGCCGACGTCCCCGGCTGGGCAACTGCCCGGCATGACCACCGCAGTCCTGGCGCGCGCCAACCGCGATCAGCCCGCTGCGGGCGCCGGGCGCCCCCGGCCGGCGCACAGGATGCAACGCCGACCGCCTCAATCGGCACTGCCCGCCCGCGGAGTGCTGCCCCGCCTGCGCGAGAGAGATGGGTATGCCCTTGGCGTCGTAGGTATGCGGCTGCGGACAACGGCGCCCGGGATCGTGTTCCGCCCCGGCCACGAGACCCCGCAGCCGGACGGGATAGTGCAGGACGCCACGCCGTGGCTTCACGGCTCGGGCCCGGACTGCAGATGCCGGGTCCGGGCGATGAGCAGGGCCACGTCGTCGTGGTCGTCCTGGTGGCGCAGTGCGCCCAGCAGGAAGTCGCAGGTCTCTTCCAGAGGGCGGCGGGGGTTGCTGAGCAGGTCGGTGAGCGCCTGGAGGCGGACGTCGATGTCCTCGTCGCGGGTCTCGACCAGCCCGTCGGTGTAGAGGACCAGTTCGTCGCTGATACCCAGGTGGAACTCGACCGTCTCGAAGGGGACGCCGCCGACACCCAGAGGGGCTCCGGTGGGCAGTTCCAGCAAATTCGGTACGTGACCCGGCCGGGTCAGCACAGGAGGCAGATGGCCTGCGGTTGCCATGCGGCAGCGCAGAAGGTGCGGGTCGTAGACGGCGAAGACGCAGGTGGCCATGGCGCTGTCCAGACCTACGGCGATGTCGTCGAGTTGAGCGAGGACAGCATCGGGTTCCAGCCCGAGTGCGGCCAGGGTGCGGGCGGCGATGCGCAGCTGGCCCATGGTCGCGGCCGCGTTGATGCCGCTGCCCATTACATCGCCGACCACCAGCGCGGTCTGCTCACCGCGCAGCGGGATGACGTCGAACCAGTCCCCGCCGGCCTCGTCGGCTGCCGCAGCGGGCTGGTATCGGTAGGCGATCTCCAGCCCGGGCCTGGAGGCGGGCTCGGAGGGCAGCAGGTGGCGTTGCAGGGTGAGCACGGCGCGGCGTTGACGCTGGTACCAGCGGGCGTTGTCGATGGATACCGCCGCTCGGGCGGCGAGTTCGACAGCGAGCACTTGGTCCTCGTGGTCGAAGGGCTGCTGGTTGCGAGCGCGCTTGAGGTCCAGGACGCCGAGGACCTCACCACGGGCGATCAACGGCACCGCCAGATAGGAATGCAGGCCCGCCTCCTTGAGCAGGGTGGCGGCGTCCGCGTCGCGGGCGATTCGGGCAAGGTCCCTCTCCCGCACACGGGACACCAGTACGGGGCGGGCGGATCTCGCGCACTGGGTGACCAGCCGGGTGGCGTCGTAACTCGCCAGCTCGCCGACCGGGTCGGCGGCCCGGCCTGCCGGCGTGGGGTAGGCGGTCTTCACCGCGAGCGCACGAAACGACGCCGTGTCGCCGGCGACGTGGGGTTGCGTGCCCCCCAGCACAGAGTCGAGGACGTCGACGGCGACTATGTCGGCGAACTCCGGCACGACTATGTCCGCCAGCTCCCGGGCGGTGACCTCAAGGTCGAAGGAGGTGCCGATCCGCGCGGACGCGTCGGCGATCAAGGCCAGGCGCCGACGAGTCCGGACGGCGGCGGCAGCCGCCCGCAACTGCTCGGTGACGTCCACGATCGAGGTGGCCAAGCCGATCACCTGCCCGGACGCGTCCTCCAGCCGGTAGAACGACACACGCCAGGCGTGCTCCGTGTCGGGGTCGGCCGCGGTGCGGCCGGTGGTGAACTGGTTCAGCCGAGGGACGCCGTCCGCAAGCACGCGCCGCATCGCCGATTCGGTGGCGTCGGCATCCAGGAACGACAGCACCTCGCCGACGCGCCGGCCCAGGTGCTGCTCGGCGGGCAGGCCGTTGATGCGCTCCAGCGCCGGGTTGACCAGCACGTACCGCAGGTCGGAGTCCATGACCGCAAGGCCCATCGGGGATTGCGACACCAATCGCACAGACAAGGCCAGATCCCGCTCCACGCGTTGCAGCGTGGCGTGGTCGGAAGCGATGCCCAGCGCGTAGAGACGGCCGCGCTCGTCCTCAAGACGCATGTTGCGGAATTCGGCCAGCCGGGTGCTGCCGTCCTTGTGGCGCACCGGGAATACCCCGGCCCAAGCCCCGCAGCCCGCCATGACCTGCGCGAACAGGGACATCACCCGCTCCCGATGCCGTTCCTCGACGAGCAGGTACATCGCGCTGCGGCCCAGTGCCTCCCTGGCGGTGTAGCCGAACAGTTCCTCGGCCTGCGGGCTCCACAGAGCGATCCGGCCCTCGGCGTTCAGGACCACCGCAGCCACACCCAGCACATCGAGCAGACCGCCCGGCGCGGCCGAAGGATCAGCCGCCCTCGGGTCAGTGTTGCCCAGCAGGCCGTCGGCCTCAGTCACGGCCGGACCCTCCTTCCCCTCAGAGGCCCACACCGCCCGCGCGAACCGCCTCGCCGCCGTGGCTTCCGTGCATACCTTCCAGTGTGTCCATCGTCCCCCCACCGGCCGACAGCGGCAGATCCGAGCCCGCATTCTGGGCCGTTTCCTGTCCGGGGTGTTGCCGGGTGGCGTCGGCGGACCGCGAGCGACAGCCGACAGCCGCCAGGTATCAGTGAGGGGTGCAACAGCCGCAGCGATGATTGTCCATTGCCGTCAACAGCTCCTGAGCCGCTGTCCTCACCCTATGGACATCGTCCTCAGCCAGCAGCTCCGCCGTTCTCCGCCCACTTCTGACGGCCTCGTGAGCTGCCTTCTGCACCCCCACGTGCAGCGTTGCCATGTTCGAGCACTGCCGGCAGCGACTCGACCATGCCAGCCTGGCAGGTCACGGTCCTGGTGACCGCGATCCCCCGAACGTCGACGGCCCTGACATCATCGGCGTGGTGTCAGGGCCGTCCCGCGGGTCCGGCGTGGGGCACCGGATTACTGCAGTTATCTAGCACATTGCCGCGGAGGGGATGTAAGAGACACGCGCGCTCGAAGCGACGTGACCTCTTGCGGGCGATGGACCCGCCAGGTGCCTGGCCGATGGCTCGGCCGAGCTGTGCCGTCAGGTCGGGCCAGTGACTGCTTCGCTCGACGACCCGGGCCGTGGTGGCGACCGCAGGCCTGCGTGACATGCCGACGTCGGCTTGGTCCGCGAGAAGGGGTGTGGTGGGTCGCTGTGGCGGCCGGGGTGGTGGGTGGATGGCGATGGCAGCTGTTCAGGGCGGTGGCGGTGCGGGGGTGGGGGTGCCGGATCCGGTATTCATGCTGCCGAGAGGGTGATCGGGCGTCATCAAGTCGCCCAGAAGGCCTAATCGTGTGCCAAATAAGCTTACTTTCATATGGTTTGACGGTGTGTCATGTGTCGATCGGTGTGCGGTGCGGGTCGTTCGTACACCCGGTCGGCCCCCTGCTGGTACATCCGAAATGACAGCTAAAGGCGCCATAAGTACGTTCATTGCAGGCCGGTTGCCCGGCTGCCCCTCAGAGACAAGGGAGAAGTGACATGAAGACGCGTACCGTCGCCGTGACCGCTGCCGCAGTGGGCGCCGCGGTCATCGCCACCACTGGCATCACCTATGCCTCGGCCGCCGGATCCACCCAGGCTGCCCCGTCCTTCCAGCAGGCTGCCCCTGCTGTTCAGCAGGCTGCTCCTGACGCGGCTCCGCTGGGTGGTGAGGGCGGGAACGGCGGTGGCGGCAAGGGGAACGAGGGAGGCGGCTACGGCGGCTACGGCGGCAACGAGCGTGGCGGCAACGAGCGTGGCCACAAGGAGCGCCGCCACCACCGGGAGGGCCGGATCTTCATCAACGAGCGGTC
>NZ_JBEZKL010000217.1:0-7558 GCF_040704695.1 Streptomyces sp. NPDC048411 | reverse complement strand
GGCGTTCTGCACCATGCTCAGGCTCGACCCAAAAGCGCCTGCGCCGGCCTGACCCTCTACGCGGTCCTCCGCACCCTTCAGGCCCTCCTGGCCACTTGGACCGGCGCCTGCTCGATATGCGGCCAATCCGCACCGACACCAGAACCACACCACAGGACCTAACAAAGCCCTACTACGAGGGGTCGCAACAAGTCCGAGTCAAGGCGTTCCCTACGCCGGTCGGCCAATATCTGCCCTGGTCGGCCGCCCGGAGACCGCACCTGATGGCGTAGCCGGGCGCCATGCCCGGAGCGCGTCTGGGTCTCCTCCACCACAGTCCGGCAGCGGTGAGCAACCGTCAGCCTGGCGACGGGCACGCCGCCCCCTATGAGTCCGTGGTTGCAACTCGCATGGGCAGCCGCCCTGACCTCGATCACCCCTACCGTCGCCCCAGGGCGACGGTAGCGTGACCTTCGCTGCCGCAAGGTCGATACTGCCGTCAACAGGATGTGCAGTCGTCCCACAACCGATCACCGCAGGACCTGACGGGTCATCACCAAAGTCAGCATCAGGTCAGCATCAGCACCGCCAGGACCCGCCCCGGACCGTCACGGACCGCCAAGATCGACAACTGGCCCTACGTGCTCTGACCTCGGCAAACGCAGGTACAGGGCCCGCCTGCTAATCTCTTCAGGAGGTACCCATGAGGATGCTGATCAACGTCCCCGAGACCGTCGTCGCGGACGCCCTGCGTGGCATCGCCGCCGCCCATCCCGAGCTGACCGTGGATGTGGACAACCGTGTCGTCGTACGGCGTGACGCGCCCGTCGCCGGAAAGGTGGGGCTCGTCTCCGGAGGCGGGTCCGGGCATGAGCCGTTGCATGCCGGGTTCGTCGGGCCAGGGATGCTGTCCGCCGCCTGTCCCGGGGAAGTATTCACGTCGCCCGTTCCTGACCAGATGGTGCGCGCCGCCGCCGCCGTCGACAGCGGCGCGGGGGTGCTGTTCGTCGTCAAGAACTACACCGGCGACGTGCTGAACTTTGACATGGCCGCCGAGCTCGCCGAGGACGAGGGCGTGCAGATCGCGAAGGTGCTCGTCAACGACGACGTAGCCGTGACGGACAGTCAGTTCACGGCGGGGCGGCGGGGCACGGGGGCGACACTGTTCGTCGAGAAGATCGCCGGGGCGGCGGCCGAGGACGGTGCGCCGCTGGAGCGGGTGGAGGCCATCGGCCGGCAGGTGAACGAGGCGTCGCGGAGTTTCGGGGTGGCGCTGAGCTCCGTCACCACCCCGGCCAAGGGCTCTCCCACGTTCGATCTACCGCCGGGCGAGCTCGAACTGGGCATCGGCATTCACGGCGAGCCGGGGCGGGAGCGGCGTCCGATGATGACGTCGGGGGAGATCGCGGACTTCGCAGTGGACGCGATTCTGGAGGATCTGCGGCCGGACAATCCGGTGCTCCTGCTGGTCAACGGGATGGGCGCGACGCCGCTGCTGGAGCTGTACGGGTTCAATGCCGAGGTGCAGCGGGTGCTGTCCGAGCGGCGTGTCGTCGTCGCTCGTACGCTCGTGGGGAACTATGTGACCTCGCTCGACATGGCGGGCTGCTCGGTGACGCTCTGCGAGGTGGACGAGGAGCTGCTGCGGCTCTGGGACGCGCCGGTCGAGACGCCCGCGCTCCGCTGGGGCCGTTGAGGAGCGGCCGAACGCCCATGACGTTGTTCCAGGGACAAGGAGATCCATGTGCTCGATGTTGACTTCTTCCGCCGGTGGATGGTCGCAGCCGCGGCCGCTGTGGACCGTGAGGCGGACCGCCTCACCGAACTCGACTCGGCGATCGGGGACGCCGATCACGGCAGCAATATGCAGCGCGGATTCGCCGCAGTGACCGCGGCACTGGAGAAGGAGGACCCGCAGACTCCGGGGGCCGTACTGACGCTTGCGGGGCGGCAGTTGATCTCGACGGTCGGCGGGGCGTCGGGACCGCTGTACGGGACGCTGCTGCGACGTACGGGGAAGGCGCTGGGCTACGCGCCCGCCGTGACGGATCAGCAATTGGCCGAGGCGTTCGCCATGGGTGTCGCCGCCGTGGGAGAGCTGGGCGGTTCCCAGGCCGGGGACAAGACGATGCTCGACGCGCTGCTGCCGGGCGTGGAAGCGCTCGGTACGTCGTACGCCGCTGCCCGGGACGCGGCCGAGGCGGGTGCGACCGCGACCGTGCCGATGCTGGCACGCAAGGGCCGGGCCAGCTATCTGGGCGAGCGCAGCATCGGGCATCAGGATCCGGGTGCGACGTCGTCCGCGCTGCTGATCGCCGCGCTGGCGGAGTCGTACGAGCGCAGTGGAGGCGGCTCGTGAGCGAACAGAAGCAGGTCGGGATCGTGCTGGTGTCGCACAGCGGGCCGGTGGCCGAGGCGGTGGCCGAGCTGGCCAAGGGGCTGGCAGCCGGTGGTGCGACAGCGCCCGTGGCCGCGGCCGGCGGTACGCCGTCGGGTGCGCTCGGAACCAGTGCGGAGCTCATCGCCGAGGCGGCCCGGAAGGTCGACGGCGGCGTGGGCATCGCGCTGCTGGCCGACCTGGGCAGTGCGGTGCTCACGGTCAAAGCGATGCTGGCCGAGGGAGACGAACTGCCGTACGAGGCACGGCTGGTGGACGCGCCGTTCGTGGAGGGCGCGGTCGCCGCACTCGTCACGGCGTCGGCGGGCGGTGATCTTGCCGCGGTGGAGGCTGCGGCGACGGAGGCGTACGGCTACCGCAAGCTGTAAGGGACCGGAAGTACGGGGTCCCGCACCCGGTTCATGGAACCGGGTGCGGGATCGCCGTGTGGTGCGCGTGTTCCGTCAGGCTGCCGAGGCGGTGCCCGCCGCGGCGATCCGGATCCGGGTCAGCTGCGTCGTGCCGTTGACCGTCACCGCGAGCGTGATCGTGCCGGGCCGAAGCGCCGCGAGGGTACCGGTGGACGGGTCGAAGACCGCCGTGTGCTGGTGCCGGGCACTCTCCCGGTCGCCGATGTGGACGTTCGGCGACCCGGTCCAGTCGGCGGCCAGCGGGAACACGACCGGGACGCTGCGGGCGCCCTGGGTGACGGTCGCCGTGATCTTCGCAGTGTCTCCCGCGCCGAGCACGGACGGGGCGTCCAGTGTCAGCGTGTCGACATGCGCCCGGGTCTGTACCGAGACCCAGTCGGGCGCGCCCTTCCACGGCTTCTCCCGCGCGGCAGCCTGTTCGCCGGGCGAGACGTGGTCCGCGCCGACGAGGGACCAGCCGGTGAAGCCTCCCTCGTCCGCCGGTCCGGCCGGTGCCTTCCCGGAGTTGCCGTTGATCAGATACGGCACGCCGTCGACGTGCGAGGCGTGGAAGACCCCGACATGGCTGCCGATGAATGCGGCGCCCTTGCCCGTCGTACGGCGGAAGTCGGCGAGCCACTGTTCGACCAGGGCTGCCTCCTTCCGGTCCCCGAGCTGGCTGCCCTTCTGAACGGTCGGATCGCGCGGCGGAACGTGCTCGATCATCATCACCGAGTCGACGTCGGAGTCCTTCGCCGCCGCGTCGAGCTGGGCGCGCACCTCCTTGATCTGGGCGAAGCCTCCGCCGCGCAGGGTGAGGCTGGAGGTGTCGAGTGTGATGATCCGGGTGCCCTTGTGGTCGAACGTCCGCTGGGCGGGACCGAATTGGGTGATGAAGTGGTCGATCTTCCCGCCCATCACTTCGTGGTTGCCGGGCACGTAGTACCAGGGCAGGGAGTCGCCGAGTTCCTCGGTCAGGATCTGGCGCGCGAAGGCGAGGTCCGCGGGTGATCCCTCGTCGACGAGGTCGCCGTTGACGACCAGGAAGTCGGGCCGTGCCGCTTTGATCTCGCGCAGGGTGCGCCGCGCCTGGGTGACGATGGCGCTGCCGGGGTCGCGGGCGACGAACTGGGCGTCCGACATCACTGCGAACTGCCAGTCCCGGGCTTCGGTGACCGCCGCCGGATCGATCAACGGGTCAGTGATCACGGCCTGTTCGGGCAGGTCGACGGTGGGCGGCACCTGGGCGGTGAGGTCGTCGATGACGATCCCACCGGTGTACTGCTGGGCGGCCGCCGTCTCGGCGAGGTAGAAGCGGTACACGCTGAGCGGCATGGCCGCGCCCGCCGGCACGGCGAAGGTGACCTGCCGCCAGCCTGTCCAGGTGACGTACGGTCCCCGGAGCAACTGGTCGGAGCCCGCAGCGTCCTTGAGGTGCAGCGTCGGCCAGGCGCCCTTGCCGTCGCCCTTGATCCAGAGCTTGAACGACTGGGGCTGTCCGGGCACGGTGACCGGCTGGGGCGGGGCGGCGTACGCGGCGCGCGTCGCGGTCGACTGGGTGAAGTCGTACGTGAGTCCGAGTCCGGTGCCGGTGTGGCCGTCGGGGGTGGCGGAGAGGGATCCGCTCGCCCGCGCCTGGCTGAACTTCCAGGACCCTGCGTCGTCGAAGTCGGAGACGGCCTGCTCGGCGAGGCCGACGCTGACGGCGAGGACGGTGGTGGCGCCCGCGACAGTCGCCCTGATCTGTCCGGCGCCGCCGCCGGTGCGTGAGGTGACGGTGAAGTTGCCCTTGCCGTCATCGCGGATGCCGAAGAGCGCGTGATCGTAGTCGAGGGTGACGTCGCGGGGTTCGACGGGGGCGCTGGTGCCGTGCGCGTCGAGTCCGACGATGCCGAAAGTACCGGTGGCTTCGGCGTTCGCGAGACCCACCCGCTGTGTGGTCGGCTCGATCCGGGCCAGCCTGTCGAGGACGGTCAGCGCGGTGCTGCCGCGAGCGGATCCCAGTTCGGCGCGCGCCACCGTGGTACCGCTGTGGCGTGCGGTGAAGAGCCCGTTGCCGTCGACCGTACCGACGTTGTTGCGGGTGGTGCTCCAGTGCGGGATGCCGTCGGCAGGGCCGTACGTCTCGTCGTATCCGATCGCGGTGAGGCGGCGGGTGAGTCCGGGGAAGACCCGCTCGGGGTGGCCGCCCTTGACGGGGTCGACGCCCGGTGCGGTACCCGCCGGGGTACGGGTCTCGGCCCAGAAGCCCTTGAGGCGGCCACTGCCGTCGGGGGCGGTGAGGGCGAGGCCGTTGGGGACGGTGCGCTCGGTGCCGTCGGACGGGCTGTTCTCCACCTGCAGGGCGTCGCTGCCGGGCACGCGGGCGACAAGAGTCGAGGAGCCGCCGCCGTCCAGGTTGAGTGCGCTGTACGAGCCTGCCCGCCGCATCATCTGGCCGAGTTCGGTGAGTGTGACACCGCCGCTGTCCGCCTGCCGGCCGTCAACGGTGAGAATCTGCATCGTGCTGCCGTCCTGGGAGAAGCCGACGGCGGTGCGCGGGGCGGCGGTGTTGTTGCCCTCTCCGTCGTGGTTCTGTGCGACGCCGTCGACGACGAGTAGTTCCCGGCCGCCGACGGCGGTGCGGGGTACGTCTCCGCTGTCGGTGCGTGCCCGATAGGTCAGCGACACGGGGTCGCCCGGCTGGAGCGATGTGAGTGCGGCGGCTCCGGCCTCGCGTCCGACGAGGACCGTGGTGCCGTCGGGGACGGCGCCGGAGCCGGGGGTGTCCGACACAGCGACGACCCTGCCGTCGCGTACGACCGCTTCGGCGACGGGAGTCGCCTTGTCGACAGTGAGTGCACGGTCGGCGGTCCCCCAGGCCGGGGTGTAGGCGCCCACTCCCCCGCTCGGCACATTGGCGGCGTTGTACGCGGCGAGCGGCCGCTGCCCGGCGGGCAGGGTGAGTGTGCCCTCGAAGTACAGGTTCAGGATGCGGCCCGCGCTGCCCGGGCCGATGCCGACCGCCCGGTTGACCCCGGGGGCGGGTGACTGGACGGGCACGCCGTCCTTGATTCCGATGCCTTCGGGCGCACCCGTCTGGTTGATGTCGAAGAAGTCGGCGTTGATCGCGGCGACGGTCCGGCGGCCGGGGCCCGCGTCGTGCCCGGCGGCGAGTTGGGAGACCGTGCGCCGGTCGGAGACCTTGCCGGTGGAGAGGTAGTCGGCCTGCACGCCACTGCCGTCGAGGTCGACGGAGAGCGAGTCGACGCGCAGCCACTTGTCGGATTCGAGCCGGTCGTATGAGCTGAGGCGGACTCCGGGGGCGATCGGGCGCGAGGTGCGGGCGGTCTCGATGCCGTCGCCGTCCACGACGGATCGGGAGTCGCCTGCCGCCTGGCTCGCCGCCGGCGGGGCGACGGGTCTGAGGATTTCGGCGGAGTTACGGGGATGGGGGTCGGGGGTCGAATCGGCGGCGGCAGGGGCGATGGCTCCCACCGTCATCACGGACACCGTGGCGAGGAGCACGAGCGGACGCGTTGCTTTGCCGACTATGCCAGGGCCCACAAATCCTCCTGGAATGGCGATGGTTGCGCGGGCAGTAAGCGCTGTCGGCGGACAGCATGGCTGCGCGTACCGCCACGCACCAGGGGGCCTCGGGAACCTCAGGGGAAACAGGGTGCGGCGAGTCGATGACACCCGTGATCACTGGGAAGACTTGACGGCATGTCATCTCAGAAGCGCAGTGCGGGTCTTCTCCTGTTCCGGTCGGCGGACGGGGGCGCCGGGTTCGAGGTGTTCCTCGGGCACATGGGCGGCCCCTTCTGGGCGGGCCGCGAGGCTGCCTCGTGGTCCGTCCTCAAGGGTGAATACGGGCCCGGAGAGGAGCCCGAGGCCGCTGCCCGCCGTGAGTTCGAGGAGGAGTTCGGCCATCCGGCGCCGGACGGGGAGTGGGTACCGCTCGGTGAGTCCCGCCAGGCCGGAGGCAAGACGGTAGTGGTGTGGGCTCTGGAGGGTGATGCCGATCCGGCCCGGGCCGATCCGGGGACGTTCACCATGGAGTGGCCCCGGGGGTCGGGCGTGCAGCGGGAGTTCCCGGAGATGGACCGGTTCGCCTGGTGCACACCGGAGGAGGCGGCGGAGCGTCTCGTCGCAGGCCAACGGGTCTTCGTCGACCGCTTGCGGGACCATGTGCGGGGCGGGCGGGCGCCGGACGGGCCCTGAGCCGCTACGCGCGGGCCGCCCTGTTGATCTCCGGGCTGTGCAGGATGTGTTCGCCGGAGCCCTGCCGGCCGACGACGGCGATCATGGCACGCCCCAGCGCGTCCGTGGTCGTCACATGGTTCGGCATGACCCGGCGCAGCACGGAATGGCGCCAGGACACGGCTCCATGGATCTGAGGACAGTTGCCGTCGGACGCATGGATCAGCCCTCTGTCCTGGCGAAGGTACGGGAACTCGCCCACGCGAGGGTCACTGAGGGGTTCCCGGGCGTCAAGGCTGTTGCGATGGTCAATTTCTGAGGCGGATGGGGAACCGTGCGCCACGCACGCCGCAGGCGCCTCGCGCGGTCAGTGCTGCGGGACCTCGCCCTGTGCGATCTCGATGCTGCTGTGCAGATCGTTCGTCGCTTCGAGTGCGGCGGACCCGGACAGGATCAGGCAGGCCAGCAGCGCGGCCGCCGCGGCGCGGCCGACGCCCGGCCGGTGGGTGACCCGGCCGAGCAGCGCCGCGACCACCGCACCCCCCGCCGGCGCGGCAATCGCCTTGGTGGCAGGCACTGTTCTCCTCGGTCGGCCCGGGCATGTCCAGCC
>NZ_JBEZKL010000216.1:0-7697 GCF_040704695.1 Streptomyces sp. NPDC048411 | reverse complement strand
CCGACAGATCTACTCCAAGGCACCTGCGGCCAGTTGTCGCACGGGTCAGGCTCGGGCCCCCTGCGGCACACCACGAGTCTCACAGTTGTCGCAGATCAGGTGGACGTCGCCGGGTGCGGGCCCTGGGGTGGGTCGTTTGGCGGCGCGGTCGGAGACCAGGGAAGCGATGGCGATGTGGGTTTCGCCGTAGGTTTCTCGGCGGCCGGTGTACCGCTGGAGCGGGCGCCACTGGCGGACTTCGGCGTTGGCGTGCTCGACGCAGATCCGGCGGGAGGACTGGCGTCGTTTCATCTCGCGCCAGCCGTAGCGTTCGGTGACCGGCCCCTCGTTCGGGGCCTTCATGTCCTTCGGTTTCCTGGGTGGGGCGCTGACCTGGTCGGGGAACTCGTTGGCCAGGCCGCGGTAGCCGTCGTCGACCTCGGCTCTCACGCCGGGGTGCTGGTGGAACTGCTCGGCGATGCCTTCGGTGCGCACGGCGGTCTGGTCGTGCATCCGGCCGGGGCGCTGGGCCCCGGACCACAGGGTGCGGTCCTGGCCGTCGCTGATCGTGGTGGTCTTGACGTTGTTCTGCCTGCGCTTGCCGGAGACGAAGGCCCGCCGGCCGGCCGGGACGGCCCGCGTGTGGGCGGCGGACCTGGGTCTCCATCCCGGCGATCCGCAAGGTGACGTCCTCGGCCGCGGCGTAGGCGAACACGTCCTCCAGGATCCGCAGCCGGATGCCGGGCCGGTCGGGGACGGCGAACCCACGGTCTGCCAGCAGCGGGCGGATCTCCCGGATGGCGCGGCCGATCGTGGAGGATCCCGCTTCGTAGAGCACGCCCAACGCCTCATGGGTGAGCCCGGTCCGCAGATGGACCAGTGTCACCAGGAGCCGGTCGGTGAAGACCAGTTCGTATTTCGGCCCGGCCCCCGCCTCCCGCAGACGGTTGCCCTCACGTCGCCCGTGACGCCCGGACTCGCAGCGCGTCACCCAGCGCGGGGCGAGTTCCGCGGCCAACTCGCCCAGATGTTGGCGCGACAGCCCGCAGAAGGCAGGATGGGACATGGCCGCGCGGGCCTGTTTGATCTTCACATACCAGACAACTTGCGCGGCCGTCTCAATGTCCCCGCCCCACCGACCAAGATCGATCGCAGGTCGCTCGTTAGGGTCGGAGGCATGACGACACCCCTTGCCGGCAGTGCCTTCGACTCGCTCCGCCTCGACGCCGTACCCGACCAGGAGGCGCTGCGCCGGGCGTACGAACTCCCCCGCGACGCGGCCGTGCGCAAGCAGATGACTGAACTCACCGAGCAAACCCGGCAGTTGATCGGCTGCTCATCGCTGGTCCTGGTCGCCAGCGCGGACGCCGACGGCAACTGCGACGTCTCGCCGCGCGGCGGCCCCGCCGGGTTCGTCGCCGTCCTGGACGCACGGACGGTGGCGATACCGGACGCGACCGGCAACAAGCGGCTGGACACTCTGCAGAACGTCATCGCCACCGGGCGGGCCGGGCTATTGTTCGTCATCCCCGGGCGGACCACCACCCTGCGCGTGAACGGCCGGGCCTGCGTCTCCACCCGCCCGGAGCTGCTGTCGCAGCTGACCGCCGTGGGAAAGCCGCCGGCCAGTGCGCTGGTGCTGGGGATCGAGGAGGTCTACCCGCACTGCCCCAAGTCGCTGCTGCGCAGCGGGGCCTGGAAGCCGGAGCAGTGGCTGCCGGCGGACGCCCAGCCGACCTCGGCCGAGGTGACACTGGCCCAGCTGCGGATGCCGGAGCTGACGATCGCCGACATCGAGCAGGCGGAGGCGGACTCGCTGAAGTACCGGTACGAGTAACGGGCCGACCTGCGAGTGAACCACCAGCCAGCCGAACTCCCAGGCCAGCACGCCCCAAGATCAGTCGCGGGTCAGCCGCAAGTGGCGTGCAGCAATGGATGTGCGAACACGTCCTCGGAATCGAGCCCGCCAGCGAGGACGAGAAACCCGAGCCACGCACCAGCCAGGCGGCGTAGTGGGCGCTCCACCTCGCCGCCGCAGCCCAGTTCTTCGAGCGCGAGGGACACCTGAAGGTCCCCCGCAAGCACGTCGAGACCATCGTGAACGGGAACGGCGGCGAGGACCAGGAGCAGCGGGACCTCCGGCTCGGTGCCTGGATCGGCAACCAACGCTCCCGCGCCGCAACGCTCACCCCGGAGCGGATCGAGCAGCTCTCTGCCCTCGGCATGCACTGGACGTAGGGCGCATTGGGCTGGGCCCGGCCCCGAAGCAACCCCGACACCGCGGTCCGAGTCTGGCAGAGCGGGCACAGTACGCGGCACCGTGTCCTTCGACCGTCTGCGCAGCCTCGCTCGTGGAGCAGCCGCTCTGAGGGGGATACATGAGCTTCGACGAGAACGAGCCCCAAGCCGTCCGCGATGACCGCCTTGCGGCCGAGCGGGCCTGGCGCAGGGCCGCACGCAGGTCAGCATCGCTCGACCTGCGAGGCGCCCACATCGGTCTGAGCATGGTGGCCGTCGCCCTGGTGCTCCTCGGCTGGTACGGCAAGCTCGTCGCGCTGGGCATCGTCAGCAGCATCTTTCTGCTCTGGTCCGCTATCGCCCTCATCTGGGTTCATGCCGACGGGGACCGGGGCCGGCAAGCATTCCAGCGCGTGTACAACGCGACCTTCGGATGGGGCAACGGGCTCTGACCCAACCGCTCCCACACAGGACCAGGCGGCACGAGAGGGAGGCTCGGGCAGGGAAGGTGCCGTCGCACTCGGCGCAGTACGGATCACCAACTGCCTCCGCAGCCCATCGACAAACGCTGTTCCTAGAGAGGTTCTGCGGAGCCGGGCGGTGCCTGTGGGGATGCTCGTCACAATTCCGTGGCGATGGCCGGGGGGAAGGGTTTACAACGGTCCCATGTCGCACACGCTCGCCTACCCGTTGCTGCGGACGACAGACCTCGAAGAGGTCTTCGCCCTGGCCGACCGGCTCCTGGTGCTGACCGCGCCGGATACCCCGCGCGTCACCGAACTCCGGGCCGACGTGTCGAGCTGGACGGAGTTCCGCGAACTCCTGGCAGTGGTCCCCGACACGACCACGGGCACGTCTGCCCTGACCTCGGTCATGGCACCGGCCGAGCCGCTCTCGCAAAATGACGAGAGGACCAGCGTCGAGCTGCGACTCCCCGGCCCCGATAGGGCCCTGGAAGCCACACGGGCTGCACTCGGAGTCTGCGACCGCCTGATTGCCTACTGGGATCACTTCGCCTGGCCCGAGGTGCCGGAGCTCGGCCTGAACCGGACCTGGAACTACGTCGGTCTCCAGGTGAGCTTCCATCATGACGACATCAACGTAGAGTCCGCCTGGACGCCGGAACACTCGCTCTACATTCACACGGGCGAGGAAGAGCGGGCGCACTGGCTCGCGGCCCGGGTCGGCGCCCGGGTCATCGGAGAGCCCCAGTCCAACTACTACTGACCCGCCGCGCTCAATCTGGAACAGCGCTCCACCGGAGCGTGGGTCCGGGGCGGTTCAGTGTTCGCCGCACTGGCCTCTGTTGATGCCATTACTCAGATCACCCGGTATCTGGACCTTGCCGGTGTGCTGGCCTGCGCGATCCTCGGCGGAGCGGTGGCCCGTACCGAGAAGCTTGACCTGTTCGGGTTCCTGGTCGTGGGAATCGTCTCAGGTCTGGGTGGTGGGATCATCCGGGACACCCTGCTGCAACACGGGACTCCCGTGGCATTGACGGACTACGCCTACGTGCCGACCGCCGTGGTCGGTGCTTTGATCGCCTTCGTCATCTCGATCAGCGAACGTGCCTGGAATCAGCTGTTCATCGCCCTTGATGCCGCTGTCATCCTGAATGTGCGTACCTATGACACCGCCGTCCGCCAGCAAGTGCTTGCCGCGATCGAACGGATCGTGCGGGCGGAGGCCCAGGGCGCAGACGCCCCCAAGGAGCCGGAGTTCGAAATCCTGTCGGCATTCCCACCCACGATCAACGATCAAGAGGCCACCGACACCGTCGCCCGCCATTCGGCGCCCCATTCACCTACTGGTGCATCGGCGGCATCGCCCCCGACGTTTACGCCACCGCGCAGAAGAAGGGCACCGTCTCCCAGGACATCCCGGTCAACCACAGCCCCACCTTCGCCCCCGTAATGCAACCCACCCTCGACACCGGGGTCAAGGCCCTCACCGTCGCCGCCCTCGCCTGGTTGGCCCCCTAAACGGCCGGATGGTCGACGGGCTCACCCTCATGGGCGCCGCCTTCGCCCCGCGTCCGACCGTCGGTGCAGCCGCCGCTGCGGGGCACGATCGCGAGGGCGTCGGCCCACTCGTGGACGATCGTGGCGGGCGCGCCGTCGTGGACGGTCCGGCAGAACGCGCAGTCGGGCCACAGGTGTTTGCGGGGGACCGGGGGCCGGTTGATGTAGTGGCGGGTGACCTGGACGCGGGCACCGGCCTCCCGCATCCGATGGCCGATGGTGTCGGCGATAGCGGGTGCGCTTAACCGGACTAAATAGTCGTCTCATTTGGCTTGTTCGCTAGTCTGTGGTCGTGGGCATCGTTGAGCGTCTGGTACCGGATGAGTTGTGGGAGCTGTTCGAACGGGTGGTGCCGCCTGCTCCGTCACGGCCGCAGGGAGGCGGCCGACGACGGTACGGCGACCGCGAGATTCTGGCGGCGATCATCTTCGTGGCCACGTCAGGCTGTACGTGGCGGCAGTTGCCTCCCTCTTTCGGGCCATCAGGTCCGACGGCCCACCGGCGGTTCACCGAATGGAGCAGGGCCCTGGTGTGGGCCAAGCTCCACCGCCTGGTCCTGGACGAACTCGGTGCACGCGGTGAACTGGACTGGAGTCGATGTGCCATCGACTCGGTGAACATGCGGGCCCTGAAAGGGGGGACCTGACAGGTGCGAATCCTGTCGATCGGGGCAAGAAGGGGTCGAAGATCCACTTGATCACCGAGCGGACAGGTCTGCCGCTTTCCATTGGCATCTCTGGCGCGAACCTGCACGACAGCCAGGCTCTCGAACCGCTCGTCCGCGGCATACCGCCGATCCGCTCCCGCCGCGGACCACGCCGACGCCGCCCCGCCAAACTGCACGCAGACAAGGGCTACGACTACAACCACCTGCGACGCTGGCTCCGCTCACGCGACATCACCCACCGCATCGCCCGGAAAGGCATCGAGTCGTCCCAGCGCTTGGGCCGACACCGCTGGACCATCGAACGCACCATGGCCTGGCTCGCCGGCTGCCGCCGCCTCCACCGCCGCTACGAACGCAAAGCCGAACACTTCCTGGCCTTTACCAGCATCGCTTGCACCCTCATCTGCTATCGCAGGATCGCCAAATGAGACGATCTCTAAGAGGGCGGTTCGTGAGTCTTTGGAAGCGCGCCCCCGCTCCCGAGTTCGGTCACTGGTTCGATCGTCACGCCCGCCCTGCCCTTCCCGCACCGTCGCAGTAAATGCGTACACCTCGCCCCAGCGGCCGGTGTCCTGTCTCAACGAAGTTGATCGTTCGCGCCCGCGCTGACCTGCGGGGACTGGATTGGGTGAGACGCAGGGACTCGGTTCGTCGAGAGAGATCTCGGGGTCGGGGCCGGAACGGGTTGAGTGCTGTCCCGGCTCAAGTTTGGCTGCCGCTGTACTGGTCTGGCCTTCATGCTCTGGCGCTGACGACTCCCAAACCGTCCATGTAGTCGCGGACTCGCGTGATCAGTCCGCTGCGGACGTGGAGTATCAAGAGACCGGGGACGGTGAACTTGGTGGCCTTCGTCGTCAGTGTTCCCACCACGACATGCTCGGCGATGATCACTTCCGGATCGGCGGTCTCGTAGGCCGCGATCCTCCTGACCTCTAGCACCTGGGCGGGGCTGGCGCCCCAGGCCGCCCGGTATCCGGCGCGCACGGCCTCACGCCCCTCGTAGCGCGGGGGGAAACCGGGAGAGGCGAACGGGAACTCGTGCACCGCGTCCATGGCATAGAGATCGGCGAGATCGTCTGGGGACTTGTCGAGCATGGCCTGGTAATAGAAGGTCAGCACCTCGTGAGGGGTGCGAACAGCAGGTGTATCCAGATGCGACACAGGGGTCATTCCATTCGCTCAACACTTGTTGACCCACTCACCGTAGGGTCGGTCGGAAGTTCGGTCAACGTCTGTAGAGTGAATTGGTGTCCACTCCTCGCCAGTCCCGCGCCGACCGCCGCCGAGCAACCGAGGCGCGCATCCTCGACAGCGCCCGGGAGCTGTTCGCCGAGAAGGGATTCGAGCGCACCACCATTCGCGCCGTGGCGGCCGCGGCGAGCGTCGACCCGGCTCTGGTCATGCAGTACTTCGGCTCGAAGCGGGAGCTGTTCACCCAAGCCGTGCAGGCGTTCCCCGCCCCGCTGACGGCCACTGATACCGACGCGCTCGTCGATCAGTTGCTGGCCTCGCTCGGCCTCAAGCTCGGCGGTCTTCCCGAAGGCACGCTGGCGATGATGCGGTCCATGCTCACCGACCAGGCAGCAGCCGATCACGTCCGTGTCGCCCTCGGCCGGCAGATCGACAGCGTCGGTGCCGCCCTGCCCGCTGCCGAGGATCCCGAGCTGCGCGCCGCACTGGTTGTCACCACGTTGCTGGGCGTCACCATCGGCCACCAGCTCCTCAGCCTGGCCTCGCTTCGTGAGGCCCCTGCCGATCGCATCGCCGCGTTGCTCCGCCCGGCCATCAAGGCCTTGGCAGGACCGCCGGAGTGAACGCGACGCCGGCCTGCTGGGAATCTCGGTCGAGGACATCGAAACGGCGATGGGTGCGTTGCGGCAGGTGGGCCTGGTTGACATGGCCGACGGCGGAGGAATCTCGGCGGTGTCGCCGTCGCTGGCGCTCGAGGGGATGGTCGCGCAGCGCGAGCAGCAGGTCAGGGCCGCCCGAACGGCACTCGACGAGCTCGCGGAGGAGTACCGGAGGGCGCGCGAGGTGCAGCTGTCGAACGGCATCGAGATCGTTCGGGGTCGCAGCGAGATCGGCAGCTTGCTCAATGGCCTGTTGCTGTCCGCCAAGGAGCAGTTCCGGATGTTCGCGAAACCACCGTTCGCGGTTTTCGGGATCTCCGAAACTGACACCGAACGCGAGGTCGCCGGCCGTGGTCTGCGGGAGCGGATCATCATCGAACGGACCGTGCTGGATGAGCCCGCCGCGGAGAAGGACCTGGTCGCCTCCCTGGATCGAGGACAGGAGATCCGCATGGTGCTGTCGTTACCGGCGAAGCTGCTGATCGTCGACGATTCGATGGCGATCGTGCAGCTCGACGAGGGTGGGCACGCGCACTCGGAGATCGCGGTGGTGCGCGCCGGGGGGCTGCTGGACTGTCTGGTGTTCAGCTTCGAGAGCCTGTGGCGGTTGGCCATGCAACTGCGGGAGGCCCCCGGCCGTAGGGTCGATCCGAGCTTGGCATCGCCGAAGGATCTCGCCGACCCGGCGGACCGGGAGGTCCTGATGCTGTTGCTGGCTGGGTACACCGATGCCGCGGTCGCTGCCCGACTGGGAATCAGCCTGCGGACCATGCAGCGCAGGGTCCGCACGCTGATGGATCTGGCCGACACCGATTCCCGGGTGTTGCTTGGCTGGCACGCGCGGGACCGGGGGTGGCTTTGAACGCCTTCGTCCCGTCGAGCCACCGACTGCGGTGGCTCGACGAGACGAGGTGGCGCCGGGGCCGAGGGCGTGTTTCGAAA
>NZ_JBEZKL010000215.1:0-7829 GCF_040704695.1 Streptomyces sp. NPDC048411 | reverse complement strand
AGCCGACCTGAGACGAACGTACTTACAACCCCATTACCTGTCATATCGGACAGATCCATGGCGTCGCATCACAGGGCCGACCGGGTGTAAACACCCCACCCGCACACCCCTCATCACAACCTGACCGACCGTCAAATAACAACAAAATAAGCCTCTCTAGCACACGATTAGCCCACTCGAGCGACAATCCCCCACCCCCTCACCCACCCGGCAGCACCCCACCTCAACCCACCACCCCGAACAAGCATCACCCACCACCCCCAACACCCTGAACAACCATCACCCAACCCAGCCAACACACCCTCACCGCCCCAACCCCGCCACACCCGCACCCCCACCAACCGACATAACGGCGGCGCACACCCCCGCGACGCCCCCTTCGATGTCCAGCCGCGCGGCCATATCCGCCGTAGCAAAGTCCGCCAACAGCTCCCGAAGAAGTGGCCAAGGTTCCCGGGCAAGCCGTCGCCACCTCTCCATTCCCGCCCGCGCCACTTGGGCTGTCCTCGCCCCCGCAGCAGTCAGCAAAGTTCAGGACCTCTGGCCGCCAACGCATGAGCAGCACTCACGCAATGAAGCGACTACGGCCTTGCCGACTACCACTGGGAGGCAAGTTGTCCACTGATGGGCCGTCGGCACGTCGCCGGGGATCGTGACGGACGAACCGCGGGAGCGAATCGAGCGGCTGCCCCCCGAAGCGGGAGCACAAGTTTGGCCACCCGGACCGGCGTGGGACGTCGGACCGCCGAGGCCGCGCCACCGCAGACGCCCGTGAGCACATTCCTTCACAGTGTGTGCTGATGCCGACCCTTAATGGTGGCGATGTACGCGACATCCCCGGCAATGACGGTGCCGAGATGCGCCCGCTCGAGCCGTGGCGGGCCAAGGAGTTCCTGGCCCACATCGACCGAGGACGGGAGTTCATCGGGCGGCACAACGCACTCCCCGACGTCGTCACTGACCTGCGGTCGAGCCGGGCGTTCCTCCAGACGTACGCAGATAAGACCGCGGCCGATACCGGCCGGCTCTACGGCATCTGGATGGACAGCGAGTTGGTCGGCGCGGTCCTCTTCCGGACTATAGACGCCAAGCGCACCGCAGAGGCAGGCTGCTGGCTGGAGCCGTCGGCGGTGGGCAAGGGCCTGGTGACCCGGGCCGCGCGCGTGATAGTCAATTGGGCGATCGAGGAACGGGGCATCCACCGCGTGGACTGGTGGGTCTCGGCAGCGAATGAGGCCAATATCGCTGTGGCCAGGCGTCTCGGGATGACCAAAGACGGCGTGCTGCGGGAGAGCTACCTTTCCCGGGGGAAGCGGCACGACGAGGAGGCGTGGTCGGTGCTCGCGCCGGAATGGCAGGCAGGCAAGCAGACGTCTTGAGCTCCTCACACAAGGGGACGCGGGCGATGCCGGCAGATGCTCGCGCAGCCTGGGGCGAGGAAGGCTTGGTTGGATGTTGGCGCTGATCTCCCAGCGGATACGCAGGCTGCGGAACCGGTTCACGGAGTCGACCGAGGCCTGGGAGCGACAATCCCCCGCCAATCGTGACAGCATCCGACGAGTGAGGCCCTCCACCCCGGATTCATCACAGACCCGGGAGTCCGGCGATGATCTTGCCGCCCTTCCACGCCAAGGTCACTGGTCCGATCATGTCAGCTAAGCACGTCGCTCCGAAGATACGGTCCTTTGTCGCGTTCTCCGGGGTGACTGCCCCGCAGCCGTATCCCGGTTTGCTCGCGCGGCAGCAACCAACAGCTCGGTGAACGTGGCCACCCGGTCACCTGCAGTGGAGCTCGCGCCGCTGCGACTGAGCGCCATCTCGCCCGGCACCATCGACACCAACGCGTGGGACGGGCCGGACGAGAAGAAGGCCTCATTCGTGGCCAGCGCGCAGGCCGACGCCTCCGCCATGACCAGCACCTTCACGACCAGCGCCAGCCCGGCGGCCGACGACGGACAACCGATAGTCCAGCCGTTCCGGACGCCGCACGGCCCTCGACTCAACTCCGGGCACGGAATGAGCTCGGACGGCTACTCCTCGCGTTCATACTCAGCCTGCGCCCGCTTCTTGTCGAGTTCGTCCTGGGCGGCGCGGTAAATGTCGCTGACGACCTTGCGGACAGCCTGCGCATCGGACCCGGACGAGGCGTCCCGGATGCGGTCGGCCCATTCATCCACGTCATGCAGATTTTCCGATTTCTCACTCATATAACATTTGTACTCTTTTGAGGCTTCACTTGTCTCCCCTACCGTTAGGTGAAGCGGCAGCGGTGACCACCATCGACAGACCACGGCGACATAGACGGTGCCGTGGTTCGGGAAGTCGTGCGGGAGGCATTTCCAGGGAACTCCGGTGCGGTTGACGTACAGGATCGCGTTGAATGCATCGCATGTTCAACCGAGCTGGTCGGCCGGTGGGTCTGCGGTCGAGTCGGGCTTTCCTCCAGGCCGTCAATGTCGGTTCGATCAAGGCTCATCGGGCTTTGTACAGGTCGCTCGGGGACGGCTTCCGCTGGCTCACGGCACAGCGTTCGCACGGACGAGGCGGACGCTGTCGTCCCGTCGACGGTTCGGCGTTTCTGTGTGATTTCCCAGCCAGACGGACTCTCGACTGCAGAAGCGAGTGAAACGGGCACGCGAGCCGACGGAGCAGAACAGGCGGACGCTTCAATATCGCGTGAAATTCCGCAAAGAGAGTGGGCAGCCAAGCCGACCTACCGGAATCAACCTGCGTAAACGCCCTCTGGGAGGGAGTTTTGAGGGGCTTTCACTGAGCCTTTTCCAACCTCCCCGTGAGCAAGGCCGGTACAGCAAGCGATCTCGGCGATGCTCAGGGCTGCCTGTGAGTCGGAATGGGCGGGCCCGGTTTCCAGCCGCGGCTTGACTCCGAACATGTTCCGAGTTCCAGCGTCGGAGTCATGAGCGCTTCAACGATGCCGAAGACCACAGCCAGCGAGTGCGAGCGGGTCGTTCGCGGGACAGGGGTAATCCGATGAAGGTGCTGGTGACCGGCGGGACGAGCGGACTGGGGCTCGCCACGGCTTCCGCCCTGGCCACGGCGGGAGCGGCGGTCGCGCTGACCGGACGATCCGGCCGGCGTGCGAGCTCGGTCGCCGCCGGGCTGCCGGAGGCAGTCGGCATCGAACTGGACGCGCGAGACGAGTCGTCGGTGGCCAGGGTGGTCGACCAGGCGTGGTCGCGGCTCGGCGGCATTGACATGCTGGTGGACAATGCCGGGATCGGCATGCGCACGGTCAACCCGCGCTTCATGACGCACCCGCAAGGCTTCTGAGAATTGCCGGCCGGCGGCTTCCGTGCGGTGATCGAGACCAACCGACCGGCCCGGTCCGCCTTCACCTTCCGCTTCCTGGACTCGGGAGAGGCGGAGAAGGACATCCTGGCCGCGACCGAACGCGCCGAAGATGCGGCGAAAGGTTGGCTGACCGAGCGCAGCTACGACTACAAGGACCTCAGGTCCCAGGCCGAGGGCCTCTCCCAGGCGCCCCCGGGCAAACGGCAGCGCCGCGCTGCCGGCTGGAAGAACGGCCGATCCCGCAACACCGGTCCCGAAAGATCCTTCCCCGGCCCTCGGTGCTTTTCGCCCCTCGCCCGAGGAAAGCCTCGAGCAGGCTCGCTTCCCGCTGAAACGCCCCACCAGCGGGACTCGACAGCCCTCGCCCTGGCCCATGCCCCGGATGCGAGACCTGCTTCCGCAGCTCCCGGCCAGACGACAGCAGCTCTGCGGCAACTCGCTTCACTACTCCTTGACTACTCAATCAGCTGCTAAGGTTGAGTAGTCAAGGAGGTAGCAATGAGTGGTGCGCTGGATGCGTCGCTGCGTCTGGTGAGGGCGCAAGCGGCCCTCGTGAAGCGGTTCGACGCGAGCCTGGGGGGACTGCACGGCGTGAGCCTGGCCGATTTCACGGTGCTGCTGCGCCTGGGGCAGGCTCCCGGCGGTCGGATGCGCCGGGTGGACCTGGCCGAGGTGCTGGGGCTGACTGCCTCGGGGGTGACCCGGGGTCTGGCGCCGCTGGAGCGGATCGGGCTTGTAACGCGCGAGACGGATGCCCGTGACGGCCGGGTGGCCTACGCGGCCCTGACCGACACGGGCCGTGAGCGGCTGGCGGACATGCTCGCCACGGCCGAGCAGGTCGCCGCCGAGATCTTCGCCGCGCCCCTGTGGAGCAAGGAGGACATCGGCCTGCTGTCCGTCCTGTTGACCCGCCTCGGCGGCACCGGGCTCTCCGGTCACGGCACCGCTGCCTATTAGACCGACCGGCACATGGGAGGCGGCGTCGCGGGGCTGGGCACGCACTCCCCCAAGGCCTTGAGGGCCAGGGGGGACCCCCTCCGGCGTTGTCGTCAGTCAACAACTCTCCCACAGCCCTCAGGGCATGGGGGGACCCCCTCCGCGTTGTGCCTCCCTCCTCCGCCTTGCAGCTGCACGCACCCAGCCCAGCTCCTTCTCCCACCCCCCATGTGCCGGTCGGTCTTCATCCCTCACGCCCCCGACGGATGTCCCATCCGTGGAACCAGGAGTACTCACATGAATCCGACACCTGTCCATGCGCGGCCGGCTGCCCCGGCTGTCGCCTCGGCCGATGGTCCGACGGCCATCCGCACGGAGGGCCTGCGCAAGGTCTACCCGCGGGCGCAAGGCGATCTCGTCGCCGTCGACGGCCTGGACCTGACGGTCGAGCAGGGCGAGTTCTTCGGGCTGCTCGGCACCAACGGCGCGGGCAAGTCCACCACGATCGGCATGCTCACCACCCTGGTCACGCCCACCGCCGGGACGGCGTGGGTCGCCGGACGCGAGGTCACCGCCGACCCGGTCGGCGTGAAGTCACGCATCGGCGTTGTCTCCCAGGCCAACACCCTGGACGGCGCTCTCACCGTCATGGAGAACCTCGCCTTCCACGGCCGCTACTTCGGCATGCCCGCATCCGCCGCCCGGCGCCGCGCGCTCGAACTGCTGGAGCAGTTCGGCCTCGCCGACAAGGCCACCGCCAAGACCCACCAGCTCTCCGGGGGCCAGGCCCGCCGCGTCATGATCGGCCGGGCCCTGATGCACGTGCCCGAGGTGCTCTTCCTCGACGAACCGACCGCCGGCGTCGACCCGCAGGCACGCGACGACCTGTGGCAGATCATCGGGGCCCTGCACGCCACCGGCCAGACCGTCGTCCTGACCACCCACTACCTCGACGAGGCCGAGGCCCTGTGCCAACGCCTCGCCGTCATCGACCACGGACGCCTGCTCGCCTGCGACACCCCCGACGCGATCAAGGCATCCAGCGGCGCCCAGACCGTCATCGCCGTCCGCTACGACGCCGACGCCGCCCCAGCCGCCGACGCCCTCCACCACCTCCCCGGCGGCCCCCACGACGTGGACATCGACGGCCCGACGGTACGAGTCCGCACCACACACCCCGACGGGGTCCTGGGCCACCTGCTGCGAGCAGGGGCCACTGCGGACCTGACGGTCCGCGACGCCATCACCACACCCCCCAGCCTGCAGACCGCCTTCCTCACCCTGACCGGACGTGACTACCAACCATGACCACCCCCGCCCTTTCCACCACCACCCGCACCGCCCCCGTCCCTGTATCGTCCCGCCGGGCCGCCTGGCACGCCTACCTCGCGCTGACCGCCCGCGACCTCCATGTCCTCGGACGCAACCTGCCCGCCCTCCTCCTGCAGGTCGGCCTCCAGCCGTTGCTGTTCACCTTCGCCTTCGCGTACGTCATGCCCAGCATCGGCACCGGCCTCGGCGGCGCCACCTCGTTCTCCACCATCCTGCTGCCCGGACTGATCGCCAGCACCCTGACCCTGCAGAGCATCATGTCCGTCACCCGGCCCCTGGCCGCCGAACTCGGCCCCGGCCGCGAGATCACCGACCGCGCCCTGGCACCCCTGCCCGTCTGCGCCCTGGGCCTGCAGAAGATCACCTCCTCCGCGATCTTCGGCCTCGTCTCGTCGCTGGTCGTCGTTCCGATCGTGTGGCTCGTCCACGCCCCCGGCCAGGCCCCCCGCGCCCACATCGACAACTGGCCGCTCCTCCTGCTCACCCTGGTCCTGTGCGCGCTGCTCGCATCCGTCCTCGGACTCCTGCTCGGCACTGCCATCGACGCCTCCGCCTTCGGCGCCCTCCTCGGCCTGCTCCTGGCCTCGGCCACCATGCTCGGCTGCGTCTACTACCCCTGGACCGCCCTGCACACCATCCGCTGGGTCCAACTCCTCACCCTCGCCAACCCCCTCGTCTATATGAGCGAAGGCCTGCGCGCATCCCTTACCCCCTCCACCGGCCACATGCCCACCTGGGTCTACCTCACCGCGCTCACCCTCGGCACCGCCACCCTGGGCTACCTCGCCCTCCGCCGATTCACCCAGCGGGTCCAAACCTGACAGCACCCTGCTGCGGTCGATCTCGGATTTACCGCAGCAGGGCACCCACGCTGCATTCGACGCCCCTGCGGTGGCCTCGTGTGTTCGACCGGACGCGATCACCGCCATCGAGGGCGAGGTGTACGCATTTACCGCGACAGCGGTAGAAGGGCGGGCGAGGGTGGCGATCGAACGGGCGACCGCGCCGGAGACCGGGGCGCGCTCCGCCTTCCGCACGCCAGGGTCGTGCCCCTGGCCACCGGTCCGGCCACGTACGTCGCGGCGAGGGACCGGTCTCTGACAGCGGCGGGTATCTCAATGGGCTGGGAGCGGGTTTACCGGATCTCACTGACGAATGTGGGCTGGATGCTGGCCGGCGAGCCCACCCCGATCGGCCCTGCCCGGCGCAGAGCCAAACCCCCACTCTGGAGTTCGCCGCACTCAACGACCCCGACCTGCCGGAGCTGCTGGCCGAACTCGCCGCCGCCCGCGCAGACGAGATTGCCCCCGACACCGTCAACCGCGAACTCTCCGTCGTGCGCAAGGCGATCGGCTGGTGGCTACGGCAAGGCTGGATCAGCGCCGATCCTACGTTGGGCATCGAGCGGCGCCCCTCCCCGCCCGACAAGACCAAGGCACTCTCCTTCGCCCAGGTCGCCGCCGTGGGGCGCCTCGATACGGATCTGCGGGACAAAACGCTCTGGCGGCTCCTCCACGAGAGCGCGGCCCGAGCGGAGGAGGCGGTATGCCTGAACGTTGAGGACCTGGTCACTGCCGACAAGCGCGGGAAGATCACCGCCAAGGGAGGCGCGACCGAGTGGATCCACCGGCAGCCCGGCACCGCCCAGTTGCTGCCCCGTCTGATCGCCGACCGCACCCGGGGCCCACCGTTCCTCACCGAGCGCCGTGCACCCGGGAGCACCCCCAATCTCGGTGTTTGCCCCGCCACCGGCCGAGCCCGGCTCTCCTATCGCCGGGCCGAGGAGATCTTCGAGGAGACAACCCAACGGCTCGCCAACCCGCTCGCCCGGCCCGAGCAGTGGGCCGCCGTCCACGGCTTCACACTCCGCCGCTGGTGGCACAGCGCGCTCACCCATGACGCGGAGAGCGAAACCAGGGGCCATGGGCCGACGACGCCCCGGATACCGAACCGCCTCAGGTTTGGCGCGAGCCAGAATTCCCATCATTTCGTACAACGGCGGCTTCCAGGCATGCCGATCCGATATGGACCCGCCGGATCCATCATCGTCCAGCGCCTGGCGTGCGACGTCGCACGCAATGACTACAACGCACTGCTGGCGGGCGGCACCTTGGGGTGGTGTGCGTGGGTGTGGCCGTGCGGTTCTGGGTGTCGGCCGGGGACTGTCTCCGCATGCCGGAAACCCCGGCCCGATTCCGACGGGCCGGGGTTTCCTTATGACGCAAGCGGCTCTGTCAGTACTCGCCCTC
>NZ_JBEZKL010000214.1:0-7984 GCF_040704695.1 Streptomyces sp. NPDC048411 | reverse complement strand
GCCTGCGCCCCGACGCCCGGCACGCACACTCGCCGCACGGCGCCGCAGGACAGGTGGCTCCGCCACATGACCTGCGACACCGCATGCCGATCGCACGCACCGACCACCGCTGCGCCCGCGCTTCGCGCGGACGACGGGGAACTCAGAACAGGCCCTAGCCGATCAGGTCGCACGAGGGCGACGGTGCCTGGGCAGCGCCGGTAAGCGGCGTACGGTGCGTGCTGCTGCGAGGCGGAAGAGGGTGTCGATGCGATGTCCGACGTCTCACCGGGGTGCGGTGAGGCGCTTCCACCTTCCTGAGCGAGCTTGTTCACGGTGGCTGGTGCCGGTTGTCCGCGTGGACCGCGAGCTCAGGTAGGCGTTCCAGTCGCGGGTGGCCCGACGGGTCCACTGCAAGGCGGAGGTGATGCTGATGCCCAACGTTTCACTGAGACCGGAGGCAGGCAGGTCGCTGGCGAGAGCGAGACGCGCGGTGTTCCGGCAAGGGTGGGCGGGCAGGCTGTGGCGGCGGAGCTTGCGTGCGAGGGTGCGGCGGAACGATGGTTGCCTGCGGCATATCGTGCCCGGCATCGCCGCTGCTGCCCGTACCGGACGCAGGCCACCAGCGGCGCAGATGTGCAGGTGCTGCACCGAGGGTTCCCGGCGCAAACGCCGGTGCATGTCCGCAGCTCACGCAGACGGCCACCGGGCGCTGCGCGCACGCCCGGCACAAGTGCGGTGTGCTGGCGCGGCCTACTATGCGGCCGTCGCCATGGCTTTCCTTGCCGAACACGATCTCCGTCGAACCGTTCTGGCGACACCCGGCAGGCACGGGGCAAACGCCGGGGACATCCGGCCGGTGAAGCCTCAGGTCGGTGCTCGGCCAGCCGGTCGAGGGTGACCGCGGACGTGCCCCGCCGAACTGCTGGGGCCTGGCGGCACGCGCACGCGTCGATCACGCCGCTGTTGCCAGTCAGTATGTCCTGGACCTTGAGTGACCATCCGCCGTTGGCGGCCTCGGCCGCCGCGGGCCTCCCTTGTGCCGGGCCACGCCCGGCACATCCCCACGACAGGCGGTTCGGTCCAGCCTCTCCCTTCGGCGCCCTCCACAGTGAACGGGCCGAGGACTACGTGGTCCGCCAGTACGGGCCTACCTCCCCGCAGACGCCCTCCGTACCACCTGGTGCGACAAGTCGCGCCGACGGCCGCGTTCCGCCACTCAGGCGCCTGCGCCGCCGTCGACCGGTACGATGGCGCCGGTCACCATCGAGGCGCGGTCGCTGAGCAGCCAGGCGGCGACCTCGGCCACCTCGCGGGGCTGGGCCATGCGGCCGAGCGGGGTGGCCGCGTTATTGCGTTCGGTGATCCCAGGGGACGCCTTTTCCCACGCGTCGATCATCTCCGTGGCGGTGCCGCCGGGAGTGATGCCGTTCACCCGGATGCGGTCACGGCCCCAGGTCACGGCCGCTGTCTGGGTGATGCTGTTGAGGGCGCGTTTCATGGCGCCGTAGGCGGGGAGGGCAGGGTTCGCGCGGCGGCTGCCGATGCTCGAGGTGTTGACGATCGCTCCGCCGCCGTTGCGTCGCATGAGTGCGGCCTCGGTGTTCATGGCGGTCCAGTGCGAGCGGAAGTTCACGGTGAACTGCTCGTCGATGTCCTCCTCTCTCGTGGTGTCGAGGGGGCCGGGCCGCTGGATCGCCGCGCCGTTGTTGAAGGCACCGTCGAGCCGTCCGTGGAGCCCCTCGACGCGGGCGACTGCGTCGAGGATGCTCGCGCGGTCGGCGAGGTCCAGGGGGACGGCGTCGGCCGAGCCGCCGTCGGCGCGGATCTCGGTGACGATGCGGTCAAGGGCGTCCGTGGTACGGGCGGCGAGGACGACGGCGGCGCCTTCGGCGGCGAAGAGCCGGGCTGCGGCTGCCCCGATGCCGCGGCTGGCGCCGGTGATGAGCACGACCTTTCCGGTGAGCAGGCCGATGGGTGCGGTGTCGTTGCTGTGCGTCATGGGGACAGTGTTCGGCGGGCCCCGGGACGGATACAGGCACAGGTAGTACCAGGGTGGCTTGCCGTGCGGCGTGCAGACTTGGGGGATGGACAAGCAAGAGCTCGGGGCATTCCTTCGTAGCCGTCGCGAGCGGCTCCGCCCGGAGGACGTCGGCCTCCCCTCCGGACCGCGACGCCGGACGCCGGGGCTGCGCCGCGAGGAGGCCGCGGTCCTCGCGCACATCTCCACGGAGTATTACGTCCGGCTCGAGCAGGGCAGGGCGCCACGGCCGTCGGGCGAGGTGCTCGCCGGGATCGCGACTGCGCTGAGGCTCACCGACGCCGAGTCCGACCACCTCCACGTCCTCGCGGGCACGGCGCCGACCCGTCCCCGGCTGCACCGGCGCGACGTCCGCCCGAGCATCCTCGCGCTCATCGGGCGGCTGCCGCAGACCGCCGCTTTCGTCCTGTCAGCGACGTTCGAGGTGCTCGCGTGGAACGACCTCGCGGCCGCGCTCATGGAGGATTTCTCCGAGCTCTCCCCGGAGGACCGCAATCTCGCGCGCCGGGCCTTCCTCGGACCGACGCGACCTGCCACGACGCTGTACGGGCTGTCCGACACCGCCGAGTTCCGGCACCAGGTCGTCACAGAGCTGCGCGCCACCGTCGCCCGCTATCCCACGGATCCTGCCGTGACCGGTCTCGTCGACGAGCTCCGCGGCGCCAGCGCCGACTTCGCCCGGCTCTGGCAGCGGCACGACGTGCAGCCCGTGCCGACGCTGACGAAGACCTTCCGTCATCCGGTCGTCGGGGAGATCTCCGTCGACTGCGACAGGCTCACCCTCGCTGACCGCGACCAGCACCTCGTGCTCTACAGCGCCCCGCCCGGATCCCCTGACGCCGATGCCCTGGCACTCCTGAACGTACTGGGAGCCGAGGCCGGCGACCACCGGCAGCACCGCAGCCCTCGGTAGGAGTGCCGAGGTTCGGCACTCCGCCCTGCCGGACGGAGTCGATCCGGTCCGGCCGGCGTTCGACGTGGCGCTCCGTGGGCGCGGTCGCTACGAATCGGACGGTCATGTGTCTGGTCTTCCATGCGTCCGTAGGGCGCGTGAGGTTCGTCCGGGAAACACCAACGAGTACCTGGACGGCGCCCACGCCCGTGGCGCCCGACTCTTCCGTCCGCCGACGGTGGCCGAGGAACAGATCCGCCACACCCGCGAATTCTCGCCCGTCCCGAGATCGCCTTCGCCTCGATCACCGGGTTCCTCGGCATCGCGCGCGACACGATCCATGGGCACGTCCCCAAGGCAAAGGGCCCGGCGCCACCGTGACCGCTGAACAGTACGGACGTCGGCTCAGCCCCCGAGCGGGGCTCGGCCGTCGCAGCCCGGACTCCGGGGCGCCGGCGCGCCGCCGACGGCTTGACGTCTCAGACCTGAGCCATGCCGCCGTCGACGAAGAGTTCGACGCCGGTGATGAAGCTGGAGGCATCGCTGGAGAGGAACGCCGCGGCCTTGCCCATCTCGCGGGGATCGGCGATCCGGCCGGACGGGTTGCCCTCCCCCATGCGCTTGACGGTGGCGCCGACCTGTTCGGCGCCATGCGCCATCTCCAGCGCGCTCCGCAGGGACTCGGTGTCGACCGCACCGGGGCTGAGGACGTTCATCCGGATCCCCGAGCCCTTGATGTCCTGGATCCAGGAACGGATGAAGGCACGCACGGCGGCCTTGGCACCGCCGTACAGACCCATGGCCGCCGGGGGCTGGATGGAGGCGGTCGATCCGATGATGACGACCGTGCCGCCGGGCCGCAGCAGCGGCAGAGCCGGCTGGACGGTGAACAGGACCCCCTTGGCGTTGACGTTGAAGGTCCGGTCGAACTGCTCCTCGGTGATCTGCCCAAGCGGGGCATGTACGCCGATTCCGGCGTTGGCCACGACCGCGTCGAGCCGCCCGTACCGGCTCTTGATCTCTCCGTACGCGGATTCCATGTCGGCGAGTTTGGTGACGTCGGCCACGATGCCCGCACAGTGCGGTCCTATCTTGGCGACCGCCTCGTCCAGGGGCTGCTGCTGGAGGTCGGTGATGACCACGCGGGCACCCTGGTCGACGAATTCCCGGGCGATTCCGAGGCCGACGCCGGACGCACCCCCGGTGACCACAGCGACCTTGCCTTCGAGCGGGAGGCTCATCGTTTCTGTCCTCTCTGTCCTCTATGTGGACTGGCCCGCACTCCGCGGATGACGGCGGTACGTGCCCTACACTCACAAGTGGAGGCACCGCCGGTTAATCGACTGTAACTGGAGGCGCCGCCACTTAGCAATCCCTGGCGACGAAAGAGCCCTCTCATGACCACAGACAGCGGGCGCCCGTTGCGGGCCGACGCGCGGCGAAACCGGGAGAAGATCCTCTCGGCGGCCGTGCGTGTCTTCGCGGAAGACGGGCTGGACGCACACCTCGAACGCATCGCCAAGGAAGCAGGCGTGGGCTCGGGCACCCTCTACCGGAACTTCCCGACCCGGGAAGTGCTGATCGAGGCCGCCTACCGCAGCGAACTGACTCGGCTGTGCGAGGCCGCCCCCGGCCTCCTGGCGGCCCTGCCGCCGCATGAGGCGCTCCGCGCCTGGATGGGGCGCTTCATCGACTACGCCAATGCCAAGCTGGGGATGGCCGAGGCCCTCCGCGCGGTCGTCGACTCGGGCGTCAACCCCTACGCCCATAGCCGAGAGCTGATCATGACCGCCCTCGCCACGCTCCTGAACGCCGCGGCCGCCACCGGAACGGTCCGGACGGACATCGACGCGACGGACCTGTTCGCCGCCCTGACCGGCGTCGCCCTCGCCTCGGGAAAGCCCGAGCAGCGCGAGCAGGCGGAACGCCTTCTCGACCTCACCCTCGACGGACTCAGGTACGGCGTGACCGGCTGATGCCGGCCCCGGACACTTCGGCGAACGACCCTTTTCCGGCACCCTGTACCGTGATCACCAGCCCGCAGGTGGGCAGCGCCGAGCACCGGCCTAGGGACGACATCAAGCAAACCCTCCCGGCCGCTCTGGGGGTGGTCAACGCCGCCTTGCAAGCCGTTGCCACTCGGCCGACCGGCTTCGATTCTGTCAGGCACGTCGTCCAAACCGCTTTGGTTCAGTCACGAAGTCGCACCCGGCAAACGGGTCGCCCAGGGACTCCCCAAGTGCCTGGCAAGCCCAGTTTCTGAAACGAACGAAGCCAGCCAAAAGATCAGCAGAGCGTGGCGTGCGTCAGCGGGTACTAAACCCATTGCCCGGGTCATTGGGGTGGGGTTCGAGCGGAGTCACCCTGGGCGTCATCCACGGGCGCAGCGGGAGGGTGCCGAGTACCTTCTCGTGGAGTTCGTTCTCGTCAGTAGCCCGCCAGATGCCGATGCTGCGGAGTTCGCCGACGGGGCGCCACAGGCGGGCGAGATGGCCGGTGGCGGCCAGTTCGCGGGCGCGGGCGGCCTCAGCGGCGCGGAGGCGGTCAACCTCCTCCTGAGAGGTGCCCTCGGGAATGGTGGTGGTGATCTCGACCAGGAACTCATGCATCGTCCGGCTCCGTTCGTTCGCGCGCCGGGCGGGGCCCGGGCGCTGTCTCCGCTCCGTCGTCCCGGAGCGGCATCATGTGCTCATCGTGCGTGCGGGGGCGGAGTGTGTGCCACGACTCGTGTCCTCTCGGGTGAGAGGCGCGGGCTCTCACGGCCCGTAGCATGAGGAACGTGGAGCTGCGTCAACTCCGGTACTTCGTAGCGGTGGCCGAGGAGCTGAACTTCGGCCGGGCCGCCGAGCGACTGCTGATCGCCGGACCGTCCCTGTCCCAGCAGATCAAGGCCCTCGAACGCGATCTCAAGCTGCGCCTGTTCGATCGTGACCGGCGCTCGGTGGCGCTCACCCCGGCCGGCACCGCGCTGCTTCCGCACGCGCGGGCCCTGCTGGACCGGGCCGAGGACCTCCAGCGGATGGCGGGTCGGCTGTCCGGTTCGGATCCGGTGCGGCTGGGCTACGTCAACTGGCTACCCGCCGATCTCACCGCCCGCACCTCCCCGGTGGCCCGGGTGCACCTCGACACGTGGGTCGCCCCCTCCCACGCCCAGGCCACCCGGGTCGCGGACGGCAGCCTGGACCTCGCCGTGTGCTGGGTGCGCACCGAGGACCTGGAGCGGCAGGATCTCACCGCCCGGCTGATCGGAGCCGACCGGCTCTACGCCGTGTCCACGGGCACCGCGACCGGCTCCGTGCGCGCCCATGACACCGTCGTCCTGGTGGACGACGACACCACCTCGTGGTCGTCCTGGAACGTCTACGCCGAAGAGTTGACCCGTGCCACCGGCGCCCGGGTCGAACACATCTCGGACAACGGCATCACCGGCCCCGCCTTCTTCGACCACGTCCGCCGCATCGGGCGACCGGTCATCAACTCCCCCAAGGGCCAGACCACTCCACTGCCGCCAGACCTGGTCCGCCGCCCGGTGGTGGCACCTGAGGTCCACTGGACGTGGTCCCTGGTTCGGCGGGCCGACGAGGTACGCCCCTCGGTGCTCGCCGTCGTCGAGGCCCTCTGCGAGGGCGTCGGAGACCTCGGCCTGCGCGGTGACGACATGTGGCTTCCTGACGGCGATCCGCACCGGCACTCCGCTGCCTCGTAGCGCCGACCTCGCCTCTCTCACCAAGGGCGGCGTGCAGTCCGTGACCAAGTCCCTCGCAATCGAGTACGCCACCCGCGGCATCCGGGTGAACGCCCTGTCCGGGCGTGCTCGCGGTCTCCGCAGCTGCGGCGGGGGCGGCCGGAACCGCGGTCAGTCCGGCGGCGCCGGCGGCCGCGGCGGCAGCACTGGCCAGGGCGGTGCGCCGGGAGAAGGCGGAGCATGTGGTCATCGGGGACGATCTCCTTCGGAGGGCCTGTCGGAAGGGACGGGGGCGAGCGGGGCGTGGCGGTGCAGCCGGGCCCGTACGGCCAGTCCGCTGCCCGCGCCGACGGCCACGGCGGTCACGGCCCACCAAGCGGACCAGGGCAGCAGGCCCAGGGCCTGGTCGGCGGAGTGGCGTCCGGGGCCGGTGAAGGCCAGGGCCGCGGCGAGGGCGATGAGGACCAGCGGGTATTCGTAGCCGTCTTTCTGCACCCACAGTCCGTTGGGCCACTTGACGGTGACGGCGACGGTCATCACGCCGATCGCGCCGACGGCGGCGAGCAGGGGGCCGGAGCCGATCTGGCCGGCTCCCGCGGCGAGGGCGGTGAGCGCCCCGCCGCGGAAGCCGTCGTGCCGGAACTCCTGGGTCCCGCCGGCCAGCCCGCTGCCACTCAAGCGGAAGCTGACCTTCTGTACGCCGTGTCCGGCGATCAGCAGGCCCGCCACGGGTGAACCCGGCGGCGTGGACGGCGGCCCGGTTGAGGACCGCGGACTGGTAGAGGTGCAGCACGAACACGGGTAGCGGTGCTCGGGGGACAGGTCGTACTCGGGGAAGACCACGGTCGCCGCAGCCCCGACGGCGAGTTCGCGCACCAGGCGGTCATGGGTGTGCGCGTTGCCGAACACCCAGCCCGCGCCATGGATGTAAATGACGACCGGGAGCGGACCCGCAGCCCCCGCAGGCCGCACGATGCGGGCCCGGACCTCACCGGTGGGGCCGCCGGGCACGGTCACCCACTCCTCGTCCACGGCAGGCGGGTCGACCGGACCGGACTGCACCTCGTCGACGGCTTGCGGCCCTCGGCCGGCGCGATCTGGAAAAGGAACGGCGGCTTCGCCGTGGCCTGCGCGAACTCGGCCGCGGCCGGCTCCAGGACGGGGGTGACGGGCGCGATTGGGTTCTGGTCGGTGATGATCCGGCCTCTCACCGGGGACGGGCATGGCGCGGCGGCAAGAACGCCGCCGATGCCACGTCCCCCGCACCGGGGCTGCGGGGGCAGTTCCGAAAACTAGTGCCGGATCAGGCAACGTTTGCCCTGTTGTGATGTGACGCGCCGTCCGGGGTCCTTCTCCGGGCAGCGGGAGGCGGTCACCGTGTGCGGGT
>NZ_JBEZKL010000213.1:0-8207 GCF_040704695.1 Streptomyces sp. NPDC048411 | reverse complement strand
ACATGACCTGCGACACCGCACGCCGATCGCACGCACCGACCACCGCTGCGCCCGCGCTTCGCGCGGACGACGGGGAACTCAGAACAGGCCCTAGTGTCATCCCTGGCGGACCGGCCCGCAGCGTCGGATGCGGTGCATCGCACGGCGGAGGGGCATCCGCATACTGGATGTATCTGACGTTCCGGCAACGCGGCGAGGTGCCGTAGCCGGAGTTCGGCTACGGCACTACGCGAGGCCCCAGTCGGGGGCGTCGGCCTCCCGCACCGTGGCGTCCGCGGCCAGGATCAGATAGCGGTCGAAGCCGCGCGCGAACCAGCGGTCGTGGGTCACCGCCAGCACGGTGCCCTCGTAGAGGTCGAGTGCCTCCTGCAGTGCCTCCGCGCTGTGCAGGTCGAGGTTGTCGGTGGGTTCGTCCAACAGGAGCAAGGTCGAGCCCTGGAGTTCGAGCAGGAGGATCTGGAACCGGGCCTGCTGGCCGCCCGAGAGGGAGTCGAAGGCCTGGTCGGCCTGGCCGTGCAGTTCGTACCGGCGCAGCGCCGACATCGCGGCCCCGCGGGGTCGGCCCTCCCTGTCGCCGTCGCCACGTCCCAGTACCTCGACGAGCGTGCGGCCGGCGAGATCGGGGCGGGCGTGGGTCTGCGCGAACCAGCCGGGACGCACCCGGGCCCCGAGCCGGGCGGTGCCGGAGTGGGGCACGGGGCTGCCGTGCCTGTCCTGTTCGTGGAAGTCTCCGTCGCCACCGCCGGCTGCCAGCAGCCGCAGCAGGTGTGACTTTCCCGTGCCGTTTGCCCCGAGCACCGCGACCCGTTCCCCGAAGAAGACCTCCAGGTCGAAGGGTTTGGTCAGGCCGGTGAGTTCCAGCCCTTCGCAGCGTACGGCCCGCATGCCGGTGCGGCTGCCCTGGAGGCGCATCCGGACGTTCTGCTTCACCGGACGCTCGGGGGGTGGCCCGTCCGCTTCGAAGCGCGCCAGTCGCGTCTGCATCGCGTGGTACTTGCCGGCCATGGCGGCTGAGATCTTGGCCTGCTGCTGGAGCGTGTGGACGAGGTCCTTCAGCCGCTGGTGCTCCTCCGACCAGCGACGATGCAGTTCGTCCAGTCGTTCGAGCCGTCCTGCCCGCGCCTCCTGGTAGTTCCGGAAGCCGCCGCCGTGCACCCAGACGCCACCGGCTTCCAGGGTGAGGATGCGGGTGGCCGTGGCGGCCAGCAGTTCGCGGTCGTGGCTGACGTAGAGCACGGTCTTGCGAGAGGCTGCCATCAGCTGTTCGAGGTGCCGCTTTCCGGGGACGTCCAGATAGTTGTCGGGCTCGTCCAGGAGCAGGACCTCGGCGTCACTGCGGAAGAGCGCCTCCAGGACGACGCGCTTCTGCTCGCCGCCCGAGAGCGTGCGCACGTCGCGGTACTTCGCCACGTCGAAGGGGAGCCCGAGCGCGGCGCCCGTGACCACGTCCCATTCGACCTCGGCGTCGTATCCGCCCAGCTCGCCCCAGTCCGCGAGCGCGCTCGCGTACCTCATCTGCATGGACTCCGAGTCGCTTTGCATCATGGCGAGTTCGGCTTCCTCGACCGCGGCGAAGGCCTTGCGCAGGGCCGACGGCGCCAGCGATACGAGGAGCTGCTGCACCGTGGTCCCATCGCGCAGCGAGCCGATGAACTGGGGCATGAAGCCCAGGCCGCCGACGACGCGTACGCCGCCGTCCAGCGGGGTCAGTTCGCCTGCCACCAGTCTCAACAGGGTGGTTTTGCCTGTGCCGTTGGCACCGATGAGGGCGACTTTGTCGCCGTCCCCCACCCGGAAGGACGTGTGGTGGAAGAGGACCTGACCGTCGGGCAACCGGTACTCGAGCCCGGAGGCCTCGATGAATCCCATGGTCGACACGCCTTTCCTCGCGGTATCGCCAGGCAATGTACGTCGCCGGATCCGCGACTGGCCAGGCAGTTTGCCCCTACCGGACACCACGCCCTTCAAACGCGCCGGATCCGGCGCCTCCTAGGCCACCACGGTCGCCCGGGTCCTCGGCCAGGGCCGTGCCCTGATCCTCGTCTACGCAGCTCCGGGACTGTCCGCCGTCCTCGTGCCGCTGGCCCACGCCTTCGACCGCCGGGGTCTGGCCGTCGCGTTGGTCTCCTTCTCCACCTTCACCTGGACCTTCGCCGTGATCATCAACCTGGTCATCAGCGAAACGGTCAAGCAGACGCTGGTACCCGACCGCATGCTCGGCCGCGTCACCGCCTCCACCCGCTTCATCGGCTGGGGAGTGCAACCCGTCGGCGCCCTGCTCGGCGGGCTGATCGGCGGTTGGATCGGACCAACCCAGCTGAAAATGAGAGCAGTTGATCGATTCGGCTCTTGACGTCGAGCCCCGCCTACCGCTTTGCTGTGGCACGTTCGGAATGTCTGTACCTGCCTCGTACGTGTTTGCGTCAGGCCCGTACCGTGCTCGTACCCGTGTCGTAAAGGAAGCCAGCGGTGTCGCCGCCCCCGCCTCCCCTGGGCCGCTCCCGAAGACGGGGCGGGCGCTCCGGCCACCCCTTCGACACGGCACTGGACGACACCGAACTCATCGACGTGCGAGGACAGTTCACCCAGGGGCGGTGGACCAGGGCCCGATCCCTGCTGGTCGCCACCGGCCATGACTGGGACCGCCGCGGCCACCGCGTCGTTTCTCTCGCCGAGACCCCGTCCGCTGCCGGATGGGCCCAGGACTGGCTGCTTGCCGAACCCGAGAGCGCCGATGCCGCGACCCTGCTGGCCTTGGCCACCGTGGTCCGCGCCCTGCACGGCAAGGACACCCCCGAAGCGGCCCGCGGCGCCTGTCTGCGCGCCGCCGGGCTGGCCCCCGACGACCCCACGCCCTGGCTGGGACAGCTGATGCTGGCCCGTGGCCACGGCGCCCAGGAGGAGGCGGGGAAGTACTTCGACGAAGTGCGCCTGCGCCACCCCGACCACCACCACGCGCACCATCTGATGACGGCCCTGCTCGCCGAGAACCATCCCGACAGCGGCCGGGATCCGCTGCACGAGGTCTACGACTTCGCCGCCTGGGCCGCCGAACGGGCCCCCGCCGACTCGCCGCTCGCCGTCCTCCCGGTCGTCGCGCACGCCGAGCGTTACCGCGTCCTGGTCGCCGTGGGCAGCGAGTCCGACGACCCGGCGGGCTGCGGGCACTGGTCGGGGCGGCGGGCCCGGCAGGTGATGAAGGCCGCCTTCGACTGGTGGCTGGAGTGGGAGCGCGAGGACCATCCGCGCAACCGTGCCGACCTCAACTTCCTGGCCCATGCGAAGGTGTGCGAGGGCCGGTCCGCGGAGGCCGCCGCCCTCTTCCAGCGCATCGGCCACCATGCCACGCCTGCGCCCTGGTCGTACTCCGGCCAGGACCCGTACCGGACCTTCCTCGCGGCACGCGGCGCCGCACTCGGAATCCCGTGACCGCCCGCCGCCGCGCCACCCCCCGTTGTGCACCTCCTCGCATTTCTCCTCAACGAAGGGACCACCCCCGCCATGTCGACGGGCAGTTCAAGAACGAGCGAGACCGGCACCACCAGCGTGACGAGCGATGTGGGCGGCATCAGCACCTACAAGGGTGAGGAGCGGGCCCTGCGGGCGGACCGGCTCGGCACCCCGGGATTGCTTCTCTCGGTCCTCGCCGCCAGCGCCCCTCTGATGGTCGTCGCCGGGGTGATGCCCACCGTCTTCGGCGTGATGGGCATCGTCGGCCAGCCGCTGCTGTACGTCATCCTCGGCATCGTCCTGATGCTGTTCAGCGTCGGTTACGCGGAGATGAGCCGGCACGTCCACAACGCCGGGGCCTTCTACGCGTACATCGCCCGAGGACTCGGCCCGACCGCGGGCGCCGGTGCGTCACTCGTCGCGCTGGTCGCTTACAGCGCCATGCAGGTCGGCATCTACGGCATCCTCGGCTTCGAGGTCTCCGGCCTGTTCTCCACCTATCTGGAGATCGAACTCGCCTGGTGGATTCCGGCAGTTGCCGCCGTTCTGATCGTCGGCGCGCTCGGCTGGCTGAAGATCGACCTCAACGCCAAGGTCCTCGGCGTGCTGCTGGTCATCGAGTGCGCCCTCGTCGTGATCTTCGACATCGCCGCCGTCTCCAAGCCGGGACCGGAGGGCCTGTCGCTGCACGCCTTCAACCCGGACACCCTCACCGGCGCCGGACTCGGTACCGCGCTCTGCTTCTGCATCGCCGCGTTTGTCGGGTTCGAGCAGGCGCCGGTGTACGCAGAGGAGACCAGCCGCCCGCAGATCGTCGTCTCCCGGGTGATGTTCCTCGCCGTTGGTTACGCCGCCCTGTTCCTCGCGATCGGCTCCTGGGCGCTGACCGTCGCCGCGGGCCCCGGCTTCATCGCCGACACCTCGCTGAAGGAGGGCCCCGGGATGCTGTTCGGTCTCACTGAGGACCGGCTCGGCACCACCTTCACCGACGTGCTGCACGTCCTCTTCGTCACCGGCATGTTCGCGGCGCTGCTCAGCTTCCACAACGTCGTCGCCCGCTACGCGTTCGCGATGGGCCGTGAGAACCTGCTGCCCGTCGCGTTCGGCCGGACCAACAAGTCCAGCGGTGCCCCGGCCACCGGCTCGCTGCTCCAGTCCGTCGTCTCCCTGGTCATCGTGCTGGCCTTCGCGTTCACGGACGACAAGCCGGTCGGCGACCCGACCGCCCCGGTGCTGCACCTGTTCACCTGGATGGGCAACGTCGGCGCGCTCGGCGTCATCGTGCTGATGGCCGCCGCCTCCTTCGCCGTGATCGCCTTCTTCGTCAAGCGCGGCGCCGGCCGGGCGCAGCTGTGGCGGCTGGTCGCCTCCGGTCTGGCCGGTGCGGCGCTGGTGGCCATCGCCGTCTTCACGGTCCGGGACTTCGACGTACTCGTCGGATCCGGTCCAGGCTCGGTGCTCAACTGGCTGCTGCCCGGAGTCGTCGTCGCCGCGCTCGTCATCGGGCTGGTGTACGGGGCGGTGCTGCGCTCGACGAAGCCGGCGGTGCACGCCAGGATCGGCCTGGGCAACGAGGCGTTCCAGCTGGAGAAGGCGGCGGAGAGCGGTGCGGTCCACCACTGAGGCCCGTCGCCCTGCCGAAGCATGACGGACACCCGCGGCCCCTGGTGACATGGGGCCGCGGGTGCTCGAACGGGCGGGTGAAAAGTCGCCGTCCCGATGCCGCAGGCGCGCCCGTGGGCCGTACGCCGTGGCATGCGCACCGAGTCGGTCGAGCGCCGTTGGGCGCGGGCCGGACACCCATTGTGGGGGAATCCGCCGGGAGGCCGGAAGGACGGTCCGGCGAGTCGCCGGACGACTCGCCGGACCTGCCCCGGAGGGGCCCTAAAGGACCAGCGACAGCAGCAGGATGAAGCCGAGCGAGACCACGGAGATGATGGTCTCCATCACCGACCAGGTCTTCACCGTCTGGCCGACGCTCATCCCGAAGTACTCCTTCACCAGCCAGAAACCGGCGTCGTTGACGTGGCTGAAGAAGAGTGAGCCCGCACCGACGGCGAGGACCAGCAGCGCAGCGTGCGACGTCGACATGTCGGCGGCGAGCGGGGCGACCAGGCCGGCCGCCGAGATCGTGGCCACGGTCGCCGAGCCGGTCGCGAGCCGGATCGCGACGGCGATCAGCCAGCCCAGCAGCAGCGCCGGGATCGACCAGTCCTTGGAGAAGTCCAGGATCATCTGGCCCACACCGGCATCGATGAGGGTCTGCTTGAAGCCACCGCCCGCACCGACGATCAGCAGCACGCCCGCGATCGGGGCGAGGGACTTCTCGACGGTCACGGAGAGCCGGCCCTTGCTGAAACCGGCTGCCCGGCCCAGCGTGAACATCCCGACTATGACGGCCGCGAGGAGCGCGATCAGCGGCGAGCCGATCACATCGGTGACCCGCTGGACGTGGTTCTCCGGGTTGTCCACGACGATGTCGACGAGGGCCTTGGCCAGCATCAGCACGACGGGCAGCAGGATGGTCGCCAGCGTGGCGCCGAAGCTGGGGCGACGCTCCAGGTCCTCCGACGGACGCTGCGGGATCATCTTCTCGGGCGCCTCGATGTCTACCCAGCGTGCGGCGTAACGGGAGAAGACGGGGCCCGCGATGATCACGGTCGGGATGGCGACCAGGACACCGAGCGCCAGCGTGACACCGAGGTTGGCGCCGAGGGCGTCGATCGCCACCAGCGGGCCGGGGTGCGGGGGGATCAGCCCGTGCATCACGGAGAGACCGGCCAGTGCCGGGATACCGATCCGCATCAGGGAGTAGTTGCCGCGCTTGGCGACGAGCAGCACGACCGGGATCAGCAGCACGATGCCGACCTCGAAGAAGAGCGGCAGACCGATGATCGAGGCGATGAGGACCATCGCCCACGGCATGGCGCGCCCGCCCGCCTTCGCGAGAATCGTGTCGACGATCTGGTCCGCGCCTCCGGAGTCGGCGAGCAGCTTGCCCAGGATGGCGCCGAGAGCGATCAGGACACCGACGCCCGCGACGGTCGAGCCGAGGCCGGCGGTGAAGCTGGCGATCGTCTTGGCGGGCGCGGCACCGGCGAAGGAGCCGAGGGCCAGCGAGCCGATGGTCAGCGCGAGGAACGCGTGCAACCTGAACTTGGTGATCAGCAGAACGATGACGGCGATGCCGGCCAGGACGGCAATGCCCAACTGCGCGTTGCCTGCCGAAGTGATCGGTTCGACGGCGTCCGCTGCCAACATCTCGACGCTGAGACTGGTCACGGTGGGGATCCTTAGTCTTCGAGCCGGCGCAGCGCGGCGACGGCTCGCTGGGTGATTTCTTCGGGGGTGCCGGACACGTCGACGGAGACGCCGGCCTCGTCCTCCTGCAGCGGCTGCAGGGTGGCGAACTGCGAGTCGAGCAGCGCGGTCGGCATGAAGTGGCCCTTGCGGTCCGCCATGCGCTCCTCGATGAGGGCCCGGTCGCCGGTCAGGTGGAGGAAGACGGCACCGGGGGCCTCGGCGCGCAGCCGGTCGCGGTAGATCCGCTTGAGCGCCGAGCTGCTGACGACGCCGCCGAGCCCGTCCCGGTTGTGCGCCCACTGCCCGATCGCATCGAGCCAGGGCCACCGGTCGGAGTCGTCCAGCGGGGTGCCGGCCGACATCTTGGCGATGTTCGCCGCGGGATGGAAGTCGTCGCCCTCGGCGTACGGAACGCCGAATTCGGCGGCGAGCAGGGGACCGATCGTGGTCTTGCCGGTCCCTGCCACGCCCATCACCACGACTACGTGGGGGGTGCTCATTGGTGGTGCCTCGCTGTCTCCGTCGATGTCGTCCTCGACACCGGTCCGTCGCGCTACTGAAACCTATACGTACGACTTATTCAAGATTCTGTGACGTAAAAGTCGTACTTTTTGTTCGAGGTGTGTGCCCCGTAGGCTTTGCCCATGACCACACAGGGCCCCGGGCTGCATACACACGTGCTGGACACCCTGGGTCTGGAGATCGCCGCGGGGGACTGCCCGCCGGGCCGGGTGCTGCGCACCGACGAGCTGGCCCAGCGCTTCGACGTCTCGCGCACGGTCGTCCGTGAAGTGATCCGGGTCCTCGAATCCATGCACCTGGTCGAGTCCCGGCGCCGGGTCGGCGTGACCGTGCAGCCGACCGAGGCGTGGAACGTCTACGATCCGCAGGTCATCCGGTGGCGACTGGCCGGCACCGACCGGCCGCGCCAGCTGCGCTCCTTGACCGTCCTGCGCTCGGCCATCGAACCCGTCGCGGCCGGACTCGCCGCCCGGCATGCCACGCCGGAGCAGTGCGCCGCCCTCACCGAATGCGCACTCGGCATGGTCGCGACCTCACGCGGCCAGCAGCTGGAGGGATACCTGGAGCACGACATCGCGTTCCACCGCATCGTGCTCAACGCCTCCGGCAATGAGATGTTCGCGCGGCTCGGGGACGTCGTCGCGGAGGTGCTGGCGGGACGCACCCATCACCAGGTGATGTTCGAGGACCCGGACCCGGCGGCGGTCACGCTCCATGTACGGCTCGCGGAAGCGGTGCGTGGGGGTGACGTGGCGGAGGCGGAGCGGCTGACCAAGGAGATCGCGGTGGGCGCCCTGCACGAACTGGACGTGCTCGCCCCCTAGGGCCTGTTCTGACTTCCCCGCCTGCGCCCCGACGCCCGGCACGCACGCTCGCCGCACGGCGCCGCAGGACAGGTGGCTCCGCCACATGACCTGCGACACCGCACGCCG
>NZ_JBEZKL010000212.1:0-8240 GCF_040704695.1 Streptomyces sp. NPDC048411 | reverse complement strand
GCCGCCCCACCCGGGGCGGCCACCGCGACCCCGGACCCCCGCCTCAGCACCTGCGAACGCTCAGAACGACCACTCCCGAGGCGGCCCGGTTGCCTCGCCACCCCGCCCCAGAGAGCACCTCCATGCTCATCGCCGCCCGACCCCCGCGCCTCCCTCCCCGACGGAGTCAGCGATCGAAGGCCGGCGGCCACCCATCCTCACCCCGCTCGCCGGGCCCGGTGGCAGGCCCGGCACCGGCGCCACCGGGCACGGTCCCGATGGGCAGGGTCACTGACCTGGCCGATCCCGGCGAAAAACCCGGCGATTTCCCCGGCGAGACGCACCCGCCCCGGGCGGACTCTTCTACCTGACCGCACCACCACCAACACCTCGAGGAGATCCCCTTGCTCTCCGGCACCCCCCGCACCTTCATCGGCTCGACCACTTTCGAGGTCACCGGTATGAGCTGCGCGCATTGCGTCCGCTCCGTTATCGAGGAGATCTCGAGTGTCGCCGGCGTCGAGTCCGTCACCGTCGATCTGGCCACCGGCAGCGTCACTGTCACCGCCTCCCAGCCGGTCGAACGCGCCGACATCGCCGCCGCAGTCGCCGAGGCCGGCTACGCCCTCGTCCCGTGACACCACCCATCCCTGGAGACATGCCGTGCACAGCCAACCCGCCACCCCAGGCACAGTTCCCGTGCCCACCGACGCCGTGACGCACAACGGCCACCGCCTGAGTGCCAAGAAATTCGCCCTGCACTTCGCCGAGATGGTCGTGGCCATGGCCGTCGGCATGATGGTCCTGCACCCGGTGTGGATGTTCGTCCTCGACGCACTCGGCGCCACCGGACTGATGCACAGTCCTTACACCGGCGCGCTGATCATGGCGACGAACATGACGGTGGCCATGTCCGCGTGGATGACGTTCCGCGGCCACCACTGGCGGCCCATCGCCGAGATGGGCTCGGCCATGTACGTGCCCTTCCTGGTGCTGTTCGTGCCGCTGGCGCTCGAGCTCATCGACACCGGCGCCCTGATGCTGTGGGGCCACCTGCTCATGCTCCCGGCGATGGCCGTGGCCATGCTGCTGCGCCCGCGTGAGTACGCCCACTGCTGTGGAATCGAACGCGCACGCCGCTCGACCGTGCACCACACGCCGACTCGCCGACGCGGAGCTGATCCCGCGCGGACGCATCGCCTTCCATGGCATAGGCCCGGAAGCGGCGTGTCCGCACCCGGGCCTGAGATGTGACGATCGCTCACCAGTGACGCCTCAACAGGATCACTGTTTCTCCCCGAGTCGTACGCCGCAGGCCGCGCCACCGGCTCTCCTGCGAAGGCTGCACCACCGGAGTGGTGTCGGTTCAGGCAGCTCCATCGGTCGTGTCGAAGCCGGGCGCACCGTAACCCCAGCCGAAGATGCCGGCGGTCTCGTGGCATTCACCGGCCTGAGCCGCGGCCCGGGCGAGCGGATCCCCGCAGGCTTCGATCCGCTCGGCGAGCCGGACGGTGCTCTCCATGGCCTTGTCAGACACAGGCACGTTCGGCATGACGCAGAATTCCTTCCATCAGGTTGATCTTGCTGGCACGGCAGTACACGGTCTCGGTACTGTCCAGGCGGCCGGTTTCGAAGTACTTGTTGGCCGCTTGGCCGCCGCGGCAGTAAGCGAAGTAATCGCAGTGCTTGCGGCAGCTGGTCACGCCCGCGAGCGCGTCGGCGACCCAGGGCACTTTGTGCGCCCGCGCCGCCAGGACGGCGAGCGGGGTGTCCAGGACATTGCCTGCGGAGAACGGGCCATGGCGGGGCGAACGGAAGCCCGCCAGCTCCGCGCCGATCGGGAGGAAGTCTCCGTCCCAGGCGACCAGGGGCAGCGGCATCACCGGACGGTCAGCACGCTGAGCCGCGCCGCCGGCCAGCTCCTCACGGATGTAGGTGTAGGCATGGTCGAGTTCCCTGACCCGGATGCGCGGATCGGCCTGCCAGCAGGCCGCAAGCTCCTGCCAGAACCCGACGACCCCGCCCTCCGGCTCCTGCCCACCCCCGTACACGCCCTTCTTCTCAGCCAGGTTCACCCCCAGGCTGTCGCAGCCCAGCTCACAGGCGAACCGGTACAGAGCGGTGGCCGCCCCGGGAGCCACGTTGGCCACTACCGCGATCATGTTGAAGTCGATGCCGGCCCGGCGCAGCATCCCGATCGCGCTCACGACCCGCTCCAGACTCGGGTGTCCCGCCCAGTCCACCCGTGCGGCGTTCGCCTCCCCTGGGCCGTCGACACTCACCGCCACCCGGACCGGGACCGTCGAGAGCACCTCGCACCACGCCTCGTCGATGAGCGTGGCGTTGGTCTGCACGGCATGCGTCACCGCGTGCCCCTCGCCCGGCCCGAACGGCGCCAGCAGAGAACGGAAATACGCCGGGCCCACGGCAAGCGGCTCACCGCCGTGCCACACCACGGCTACCGGGTGCTTCCCGGCCCATTCCCGGACACCGGTCGCCACCGCCTGGGCGACTCCCACACTCATGCGCCGCGACACCTTTCGGTCCGGCAGATAGCAGTAGGAGCAGTTGAGATTACACAGCGTCGTCGGCTGCATCAGCACCACCGACGGCACCTCCGCCAGCCATGCCTCATTCGCCCGCATACCGCTCGCGTCGGCAGGCCCCGCCCCAAGAATTGCCACATCGCGAGCGTAGGTCCGGTGCACCGCGTGTCGCCCCGACCCGCCGCACCCTTCACACCTTCGAGCGAGCGCATCACCCCGGCGCGCTCCATACCAACACCTCAACAGTTGTCGCTTCTGAGCGGCTTCGCTGCGGATCAGTGGGGCCTGGTGACATCGGCGCAGACCCGTGAAGCGGACAGACGACATCACCGTGGTCGGTTCGGGCGACATCCCGTTCGGCGCGGTCCCGCGCCCCCGCCTGACCACGACATTCTTCGACCTGCCCAGCGCAGCCGCGGCCGTCGGTACGACTATCGAGCGGCTCCTGGCCGGCCAAGACCCGGCCCCGGCATCGCCCCTCACGGCACAGCCTCATCTGATCACCCGGGACTCCGCATGACCGGTGACGACCCGGAGCACCCGGCGGACAGCTTCCCGCTGCCCGGCACGGACGGCCGGATCCTCGATACGGCACCGGAGTTCGTGCTGTACGAGGCGGGCGGACACCAATATGTCGTGGACACCGCTCGCGACCTCATCGTCCGCGAGCAGCCGGCGCAGGCCGCCGTACTGGATCAGCAGAGGCTGTATAAACCGGCGCTGAACAAATCTGGCACGGTGAAGGTGATCAACCTGCGCTCCGGCAAGCTGACCGGGACCACCGACCTCGGCTCCGCCTGCGTTCCCAACGAACTGCAGCACAGCGGCACCCTGCTGTCCTGGAGCTGCGCATCGCAGGACGCGGCGGGCGTACGCGACCTGGCGACCGGGCACACCTACCCCGCCCCGGCGTCCTCCTGCTGGGCGACCGCTTCCTGGCCCACCGCGACGTGTCCCGCGATCGAGGCCTCACGGCCCTGCAGACGGACGGCGGTACGGCCGACCTGGGCACCATCACAGGCCTGAAGCAGCCCACGGACGGCGACAGGCGCGGCACCACCTGGACCCTCGATGCGGGCCTCGGCAAGCTCGTCTGGGTCGGCGCGGACGACACCGTCCACGTCACCGCGCCGCAGCACGCGGTTTCTCCGCTGCGCGTCGCCCGCACCGCCGCACCCCGAACGACGGCCGGTGAGTGGGCTGCCGCGTGGTGGCTCTCCAAGCCCGCAGCGTCCTGGCAGTTGACCCTCACCAACCGCGCGACCGGCGAGATCGTCCGCACCTGGACGGGCGAGGAGACCCCCAGCGCAGTACGGGTCACCTGGGACGATACGTCCGAGTCGGGCACCCCGGTGGCGACCGGCGGCTACACCTGGCAGCTGACCGCCACCCCGGCGGACGGCACGGGCCCGGACGCGACGGCCTCGGGCGTCGTGAAGGTCACCGGCTGAGCACAGCGCCGCATGGAAGTCGGCTCCTTCCCCGAGGCCGTCTCGGGGAAGGAGCCGGAGCCCTGTATACCGTCAACCTCCACGCCGGCGGGTGGCGGTGCTCATCTTTCCGGCGGGCTGCTCTCCTGACCTGAGTGGGCGATGAGTCTGTGTCGCGTCGCACCGGCACGCGAGGGCCGGTGACCTGTGCGGCGGAAGATGGCTGCCCGCCGGAGTTCTGTGCTGCGGAAGGCCCACAGAACAGGAAACAGATGCCGGCCGACCTGAACGCAGTGGCTCCGCGGTGCCTCCGCCCACGACCCAGGCATCGGGAAGGGACGCGAATCGCCAGCACGGCTCGCGAGGGCCGCAGAGCCGGATGCCTGCAGCGTCGTCAGCGGACGACGTCGAAGACCTGCTTCTGCAGGCCGTTGCTGTATACCTCGTGCTCGACCAGCTTCAGTTTCTGGGTGTCCTTGTCCGTGGTGCTGAACAGGCGCTTGCCGGCTCCGAGCAGCAGCGGGAAGACGAGAAGGTGGTAGCGGTCGATCAGGCCCGCGTCCGAGAGGCTGTGGTTCAGCGAGGCGCTGCCGTGGACGATGATCGGGCCGCCGCCCGTCTCCTTGAGGGCGGCGACCTCGTCGAGGGATCGCAGGATGCTGGTCTCACCCCAGTTGGAGACCAGCTTGTCCTGAGTGAGGGTGGTGGAGACGACGTACTTCGGCATCGTCTTGTAATGCGCGAACTCCGCCATGTCCGGCCACACAGGGCTGAACGCTTCGTAGCTGACCCGGCCCATCAGGATCGCGGTGGACTCCTGCTGTTCGCGCTCCTTGATCTCGAATGCCTCGGGGACGAAGTCGACCTCCTTGAAGGTCCATCCGGAGTTGCGGTAGCCGGGTTCGCCGCCCGGCCCCTCCACGACGCCGTCGAGCGAGATGAAGGCCGTGCTGATCACAGTGCGCATGAGAAATCTTCCTCGGTGCCTTGGCGATGTGTTGTGTGACTCCTCGGTGCGCGCTTGGGCCGCGCTCACGGCGCAGGCGCCCCGAAGGTGAGGTGCCAGTGGCAGCTGCGGAGAGCGGCCGGTCCGGCAGTATTGGGGGTGAAGCGGATCCGGGTGCCCGACGGTGCGTCTGTGCGCCCGTGTGAGCCGGGGGTCAGGCGATCAAGCCGTTCAGCCACTGCTGCCAGGCGGCCTCGGCGCTGTCCGTGTCCGGGCCGAAGAGGTGGTGGAACATCAGCACCACGCCGGGGAAGTGGTGGAAGGTGTAGATCCCGTCGGCGGTGCGGACCTCGATGCGCTCGTCGTCCGACCAGGTCACTTCGCCGTCCACCGGCGGCAGGCCGGCCGGCTCGGCGTGCGCCCGCGCGCCCACGGCGACCGGGCTCGGCAGCGACAGCCCGCGGGTGAGGGCCGCCCGGACCTGCTGCGCGGGCTGCTCGCCCGAGGGCGCCATGACGAAGACGGGGATGCCGGTGCGTCCCGGGAAGTGGGCCAGGTACTCGCGGAGCGTGTGGAGGTGGAAGGGCCAGCCACGGCGCAGCGCGTCGTACTCGTCCTGCCAGTCGTCGCCGAGCACGCCGCTCTGGACGACGCGGAGCACGGTGCTGCCGCCCTCGCGCCCCTCGATCAGGTACTCGAAGGCCATGAAGCGGCCGTCCTCGGTGGTGGCCGTGCGGGTAGCGAAGCGTCTGCCGGGTTCGTAGGCGGTGACCACCGAAGTCTCCCGGTTACCCCCGGTGTCCATGGCGGCTGTGCCGCCCTCGCGCGGCTCCACCTCGTTGCGTCCCATGAACCAGGAGTCGATCCCCGGTCCGGTGGCGATCGCCTGCCAGACCTGCTCCGGGGTCACCGGCAGGGTCGTCTCCTGCTCGATCTCGAAGGGGTGCGTCATCGCGGGTTCTCCTGTCGTGCTTCCGATCCGTGTCCTTCTGTCCCCCTGGGGTTCTGCTGCGGGTCGGCCTCGCTCCCCGGGGCGCCGGAGGGTGCGGCGGGGATCTGGTGGAGCCCGACGATCACCCGGTGACTGCGGCCCCCAGGGGCGGACTCGTCGTGGTAGCGGCTGACCAGGGCCGTCACGGCCTGGGCCAGTTCGTCGGCGAAGGCCGTGCGGTCGGCCGCGGAGGCGAACCGTACCTCCGCATCGATGGCGAAGGTGGCCAGTCGCCGCCGGGCCCGGGAGGCGCCGCTCAGCAGGGCACCGACCTCCTGCACCAGTCGAGCTCCCAGCGACAGCAGCCAGTGGGCGGAGAGCTGGTCCGGGGACCGGGACGGGTCCGGGCTGACGGCGGCCAGGGCGCTGGGGGAGATCACGTAGGAGGCGGCAGTGGCGCGGTACACCCGCTCGGTGACATTGCCCTTGCGCCGTTCCTCGACGAGTTCGACCAAGCCGTGACGCTCCAGTTCCTTCAGGTGGTAGTTGACCTTCTGCCGGGGCAGCCCCAGGCGGGCGGCCAGCATGGCGGCCGAGCCTGGCTCGGCCAGGGCGGCGAGGATCCGGGACCGTATCGGGTCCAGGGACGCCTCGGCTGCAGCGGGTTCTTCGATCACAGCGACGTCCAGCACCACTCCAGGGTGCAGCCGACAATAATTATTGTCAAGACAAGAAAAACTGTCGGTGTCCTCTGCTAGGTGCGAGGAGGCGTGGCCTGCTGACGGGCACCGTGCAACAAGGTGGGGCGCCGGTCGTCGGGGCCGTGTCTCATATATTCGCTCAATGGCCACATGTGCTGATCAGCGCGACTGCGCGTTCCATGACATTCCCGGTGTCCGGAACTTCCGCGATGCGGGTGGCGTAGGTGCCCTGGATGCCATGTCACCAGAAGGAGCATGGTGCTTGGAGGAACTCGGCCTGCGCAGCGTGATCGACCTGCGCAGTCGCCCCCCCCGGAGCCGGAGTTGGTGGCCAGACCTGATATGCGTCAGTTCCTGGAGTTCGAGTACAGCCACATACCGCTCTTCACCGGGCAGCGTTGGCCCGCGGATCAGCGAGAGCTCTACCCCGCCATGGCCGAGCATGCTGGGCGCTCGACTGGTGCAGGAGGTCGGTGCCCTGCTGAGCGGCGCCTCCCGGGCCTGCCGGCGCCTGGCGACAGCAGGTGCTGAGTCACCCGGCCCGGGTACGACTAGGGGTGCGCGGTGGGGGGCACCCCTACGCACCATCACGGGTCAGAGCTGAGCCCGGTCAACGTGGACGTTACGTCCGCTCGCCGTGCGCATCGGTGATGTCGATGGTGATGCTCTTCCATTCCTCGGCAGGCTCCTCCGGGACTTCCCCCACCTGGTACTGGGCCTCCGCCAGTAGCTCCTCGGTCACCTGGACGCCCGTAAGGCGCTCTGTCAGCGCGAGGACCGCCGCCTTTCGATCGGTGTCGGGAGCCTCGTCACCTGTGGGGTTGAGGCCGACCTCTATCATCACGGCGTTCAGTTCATCGGGAGTGCTGCCGGTTCTGTCCGCGGGCCACTCGAAGGTGGTTCGCAGTTCCCCGTTCTCGTACCAGTGGAAGAAGTCCATGGGCTTCCCCCCGTTGCTCGAATGCGAGACAGCACGCGTCCCAGCGGAGAGCGCCTCCATGAGGCGCGGGCGCGTGCCCAGATCGCCTCCGAACTCCAGAGCGAGAGTCCAGTCCCTTCCCTCGCCCTGCGCGGTGAACGCTCCTGCGAGGAAGGCCTCGGGCCACTCCTCGTATCCGTCCAAGAACTACTGCTGCTCCTCGATGAGCTCAATGAGCCCCTCACACACACCTCGCGGCTCCGTTCCCACGATCCGGAACAACTCCGAAGGCGAGACTCCCCGTACCAGCGTCAGGGTGTACCCGACCTCCAGTGCATAGGCGAACGGCGAGGACGAGGAACGTATCCAGCCGTAATCGGCCGGGGTGGCTGAAGTCATGGATCGCATCCTGCCAGCGGCCTCTGACAGCGGCGATCAGCGGCCCGACGAACTCCAGGTGCTCCCCGCACCCGCGGGGAGTCGGCCCTCCGGCCTGTCGCAGGTCAGCTCAGGCGCATGCAGACCGCAGGCTTGATGTGCTTTTTGGCCACCCACCGGCCCGGCCGGCACGCAAGCCGTTGTGCGCGTCATGGTCCAGCTCCACCCGGTACCAGCCGCCGCGCTCCTCGTAGGCCGGGACGGTGTCGTCGGGTCCGAGCAGGCCGAGGGACGCATGCCGTGCCCCCGGCCCGTTACGCAGGTGGATCGTCGTCGTGGGGTGGTAGCCGCAGCTGTTGAACTCCTGCGTCACCGTCGCCGCGGTTGCGGCGGCCGCAGGGATGGCGGCC
>NZ_JBEZKL010000211.1:0-8277 GCF_040704695.1 Streptomyces sp. NPDC048411 | reverse complement strand
CGAGGTGGGCATGGTCACCGCCATGTTCCGCGCTGCGGCATCGACCAGGCCGGCCTCCAGGGCGGCGCGTTGGGAGGGCCACACCTGGATGACGGGCCGCTCGGCGACGATCAGGGCCTTGAGATAGCGCTCCCACAGACGGCCCCAGGTGGTCGCGCGGCGCAGCAGCAGCCAGGGCGAGGTGGCGACGATGTCCTCGGCGACGTGGGCGAGGGAGTCGATCAGGGTCCAGGTGTCGGCCACCGAGGCGTCCAGCAGGATGGAGGCGGCCTTGCGTAGATCGGCCACGGCTGTGTGGCCGGCGGCTCGGTTGCCGGTGCGCCACAGGGTGGCGAGATTGCGGGCGGCGCGTCCGGTAAGCCCGTAGGCGGCGAGCACGGCGGCGTCCGCCACATCGGCCCGTCCTTCGGCGGTTTCCGCAACGAGTTGGTGCCCCAAGGCGGGAAGGTCGTCGGCAGTCTGCTGGCCCAGGCGGGAGACGGCGTCGAGGTCGCGACGCAGGACGGCGCCGGTCAGTTCGGTGATCCGGTACGGAGCGGCCGTGGTCGGCGTCTCGAAGACTTCGGACTCGTTGCGAGCGAACAGGGACCGTGCCTCGCGGGTGAAGGCGGCGGCGAGGGTGGAGGCGTTGGCCTGGTAGCCGGCTAGGCTCCACAACGTCGCGCTGATCGCGAGCAGTTCCACGCGCCGGGGATGCGCGGCCTCGTACCGGTCAGCGAGGTCGGCGTATGCCTCCGCGATCTCGGTCAGCGGTCCTGGATCCGCGCGGCGTTCCCGCGGGGTCCGGGTGAGCTGGCCCAGCCTGGCCAGGGTTAGCCCGTTCCGCATGCCGTCAAGGTTGTAGGTGTAGGCGACGGGGGCGCCTTCGAGGCTGATCTGGTCGCCCAGGACATGCGAGCGCAGCTGAGCGCGCAGAATCGGCGCGGCTTCGCCGTCGGTGAGGGCCTCCTCGCCGAGCCGGTGGAGGGTGCCGTTGTAGTCCTTCACGCTCAAGCATCCTCGCTGGTCTTGGTACGACGGGGGCCGGCGCCGGTCTCGGCGGCCTTGAAGACGCGGGCGACGAACTCCTGCAGGCTGCGAATCTTGACCACCGTCAGCTCGGTGCGCTGGGTCACCACGCCGGCCAGGATGTCGACGACATCGTCCTTCCAGGCGAGGGCATCGTGCACGAAGACCATATGCCGCTCCACCACCCGCTCTTTGGGGTGTCGCAGCAGGCCGGCGAGGTGGCGTACCAGGAACAGGTGGTTGCGCTCGGCGCAGCGAACCATGGCGAAGTGAATGCTCTCGTCCAGGCGGTCGAGGACTTTCTCCAGGCTGTCGTACGCCTCTTTTCCCAGGTCGCGTTTGCGTGTGGCGCGGGTCTTCACCTCGGGTACGGCGATCACCGGCGGCGTCTGGCGGAAGCGGAAGGCCAGCACGTCCGTGCCCTGCACGGCCTGGTTCGGAGTCTGCTTGTAGCGGAGCTTGAGAATCGGCACGCACCAGCCGCGCACCCTCCGGTACAGGGCGGCCGTGACGATCTCTCCGAAGTCCCCGTGCCTCACCGCGAGCCGGGTGGGGAACTTATTGGCGCGCAAGTACTTGGCGACCTCCGGGGACCCCAGATCGTCAAACACGTACGCGAGTTCACTGGGGTTGAGGTAGTTGCGGGCTACATCGTGGCCGAGCTGGCCCATGAGCTCCTCGTCATCGAGCCGGCCAGACTCGACGAGCGCTTCGTAGTGCAGCTTGCCCCCCGGCTGCTCTACCGACTGCTGCTCAAGCCACTTGTCGAACATGCTCACCCCCGAACTCGTTGGCCTCCCCTATCACGATTGTCACTTATGCCACCTGAAGACGGAAGCCGCTTACGCGCAGTCCTTACACAAAAAGGGGCATTCACGTAGATATTGACCAACGGTTAGAAGTGCGGACCGCGCCACTGGCTGTTTCTGCGCGCACTCGAGCCACTGAGTTGTTGGAGCCCGCGGGCCGGAGTGCCTGTGGAGTGGCCGTCTCTCAGCTGGCTGGGGGCCGGGTGACCCCTGCAGTACCAGCCCATGTTCCCGGCTGTAGGGGCAGGGCAGGCCGACTGAGCGATGCCACCCTGCTATGTGGGGGCAGTTCCTGCTGTTCCGGCCTGGTGCGCGGACGCCGCCGCCGTGCCGCACTGAGGACCGACGGGTTGCGTCGTCTTGCCCCTTGTCGTCGACCTCGTTGGGAATTTTCCTGGATTGCCCAACCCGTTGTCCTACTGGTAGACCGTGGTGATGGGCGTTGCGATGCTGGTGCCGCTGTTGGGGGCGGAGTAGGAGATGGTCCATACGGCGCCGGCTTTGTTCGGGTTCCCGTACAGGTAACCACCGTTGTCGCAGCCATAGTTCAGCCGCTGTCCTGCCAGCGTCGCGGTGCCACCACCGGCGAACGAGCAGCGGGCACCGTTGGCCAGGACGATGATGATCGGCTCGATGTCGGGTCCGCCTGGCATGTGGTCGTTGTTGCCGGGAAAGCCCTCGGGGACCGACAGTTCGACCATGCGGTCGGGGGCTCCGTCCAGGCATAGCGCGCTGGTGTCCTCGGGGTTGGAGTCCGGGGAGAAGCACGGGTCGAGGAGCCGGTCGCCGGCGGTGCAGCGCCAGGCGTCTGTGCGCATGGTTGATTCGGCGGTCCCGAAGCAGGAGCCGCTGGCCCGGCCGGTGATGGTGATGTCGGCTGCCGGGGTGCCGCCCGGGGACCAGGGGCTGAGGGTGACCACCTGGGTCTGCGTGGGCGCGGACGAGGCCGCGGCGGTCGAGGCCTGTGCCTTGGTGGTGGCTGGACGGGCGAGGGGTGACGTGGGCGCTGCCTGTTCGGCGGCAGGGGTGGAGCGTGCTGCGGCCAGGTGCGGGGAGTGGGTGCTGTGCGCCGAGGCGTGGCCTCGAGCCAGTGCGAACCAGGTGCCTGTGGCGGCTGCGGCGAACACAGCGCCGGCGACGACGATGAGCTGGGTGCGCCTGCCGGAACGGCGCCTGGCGGGAGTGGGCCAGGTGGGGTCTTCGACGGTCGGGGGGTGCCACTGCTCGGCGATCAGGTTCGGGACCTCGGTGGGTCGGTTGTGGACATCGCCGAGGACCTGGGTTGCTTGTTCGCCGAGCAACTGGGCGGTCTTCTGTGCGATGACGGCGGACGACGGCCGGTGGGCCGGGTCCTTGGCGAGGCACGCGGTCACCAGGCCGAGCAGATCATCGGGCACGCCGGCGAGGTCGGGCTTGGCGTTGAGGACGCGGAAGGCGACGGCCTCGGCGTTACCGGCGCCGAAGGGGTGGCGGCCGGTAGCCGCGAAGGCGAGCAGCGCGCCCCAGGCGAAGAGGTCCCCGGGCGGCCCGGCTGTGCCGTCACGGTAGTACTCGGGGCTCAGCCAGCCCGGGGTGCCGGTCAGCATGCCGGTGTGGGTGACCGCGGTGCCGTCGGCGACGTGGGCGATGCCGAAGTCCAGCACCCGCGGCCCTTCCGGGGCCAGGATCACGTTCGCGGGCTTCAGGTCGCGGTGGACCACTCTGGCGGTGTGTACGGCGGCGAGCGCTCCGGCCGTACCGGCGGCGAACAGGTGCAGCTGGATCCCGGCCAGCGGCCCGTGCACCGCCGTGTGATCGCTGAGCGTCAAGCCGGGTATGTAGGCGGTGGCCAGCCACGGGATGTCCGCTTCGGGATCGGCGTCCCATAGCGGCACCAGGCACGGACCCGACACCCGCCGCAGCACCTGCACCTCGCGCCGGAACCGGGCCCGGAACTGTTCATCCGCCGCCTGTCCTGCGTGTACGACCTTCACCGCTGCCCGCTCGCCCCGCTCCCCCACAGCGGCGTACACCGTGCCCATCCCACCCGCGCCCAGCACCCCGACCACTCGGAAGCGCCCGATCCGGACCGGATCCGAAGCGCGACGAGCAGTAATCCGCGACACGAACAAGACCTCCACCGAGAGCGAATATGGACGAGATGCGAACCCTAGCGGGGATTGCTGACGTCATACGCTAGTTGGCATCAGATGAGATCCCCCGGTCCCTTACCTGCCGTGGACGGCCGATTGGCGACCCTGATCACGACACCTACCGGCTCGACGAGATCGCGGACACCTCCGCAGCCCTCCCGTTGCACCCGGAGGCTGTTGCGGCATTTGCGCGACGGACGACTGCGACCGCAGAGGACCTCACCATCCCCGCCGAACCGACGGCCCCGCGAGCCCCTGTGACGCCGTCCGTCAGGAACTGGGGCCAGCTGAAACCGGAACACCTCTCCCAGTTCACAGCCCGTGGGGCCGATGGCCACTGGCTAACTGTCCTCTCGTCAACCGTCATCCCGGCTCATCGCTACCGTGCTGGGACCGTGCTGTGGCATGAGTCTTCCGTGCCACCTCCTGACACATCGCCGCCTGAAGCGAGTAGACGGACGGGGTGAGAGGTGCCCTCTCACATTTCTTTCACGGTTTCGAGCGCCTGCACGGAAACAAATCGGCGTTCGCCCGACGTTGTCGATCTCTTAGTGGTCGGCTTCGGAAGTCCTTCGGGGGTTGCTCATGCGGCGAGGCGGAGCGAGGATTCTTCCTGGTGATCGGTGGTGTGCCGGTCGAGTCTGGCCAGCAGATCGTCCAGGTCGGAGGTGGTGAACTTCCACTGGAACGGCTGTGCCGTGGCGTTGTAGCGGTCTTCGAAGGCTCGGAGCCGGTTCCCGACCTGGGTGAGGTCCGTGAAGTCGTTGGGTGAGACGACCTTGCGCTGGACGACGGAGAAGTAGATCTCCACCTGGTTCAGCCAGGAGGCGTGGATCGGGGTGTGGACCATGACGGCGTTCGGGAACGCGGCGGTCAGCCGGTCGGCGGCCTTCTTGCCGCGGTGGGAGGAGCCGTTGTCGACGATCCAGAACACCCGTCTGGCGCTGGCGTAGGGCTGTTGGGTCATGACCTGGTCGACCAGGTTCATGAACGGCTCGATACCGGTACGTGGCTCGGTGCGGCCGGACACCTTGGCGGTGTGGACGTCGTAGGCGGCCAGGTAGGCCAGGGCGCCGCCGCGCTCGTAGGTGTGGTTCACCCGCATCGCTCTCGCCTGCCCGGGGGCGAGGGTGGGGTGGCAGCGGCAGCGGGCCTGGATGGAGGTCTTCTCGTCCGCGCTGATCACATACTCGTCCGCGCCGAGCGGGACGCCCTGCCAGGTGCGGGCGTACAGGTCCAGCACGCGCTGAGCCTTGGTGCGGAAGTCGGGGTCGGTGATGAAGATCCAGGAGCGGTGCTGCCAGGGCTTGAGCGCGTCCCGGTCCAGCCAGCGGCGCACGGTGGAGGCCGACACGAAGGTGGCGATGCCCCGGGCCACGGCCTCGCGGGCCAGTTCCGGGCACGACCAGCGCGACAGCGGTACCCCACTCTCGGCGGGCAGGCGGCAGGCCAGCGCCTTGACTTCGGCTATCTGCAGCGCGGTGAAGGCCGGCGGGCGGCCGGAGCGTTCACGGTCGGCGAGCCCGGCCAGGCGCTGCTCGGCGAATCTGCCCCGCCACCGGCGCACCGTGTCCAGATGCAGGCCGGTCTTCCGGGCGATACGCGCGTTGGAGCGGCCTCTGGCCGCGTGCAGGATCACCTGCGCCCGGGCTCGCAGCCGGTACTCGGTCTTGTGACCGTAGGCCATCTTCTTGAGCCGCTCACGCTCGGATGCGGTCAGGGCGATCAGGCGGGCCAGGACAACGGGCATGAAGCGAGAGCCGATCATGAGAGAGGCAGAGCACGACAGTCGTAGCCTGGCGCCTCCCGGCCCCGGCCCGGCGGGCAGGATGACGCCATGCCCGCACCCTCGGAACACGCCAGGCTCTCGCTCGAGCAGCGCCTGGACGACCACGCCCGCACCGCCTGGCCTCAACTGGCCCGGCTGCACGTCCGCCACCGCGGCGCCTTCGCCTACGTAGCCGGCCAACTGGCCGACGGCGAACAGGTCAAGCTGATGCGGCTGCGCTACACCGGCACCGCCGCCACGTGGGGCTTCGCCCTCTACCTCGCCAGCAGCGACACGTACGAGAACACCGTCCTGCCCACCGGCTCACTCGCCGGCACCCCCGAACAGGCCCTCGACTGCGCCTGCAGCCTCCACCTCGCCACCCCGGATATCTGACCGGACGCCAGCCGCGACCCCAGTCTCGAAGTCAACCCCCGAAGGACTTCCGGAGCCGACCGCTCAGAGCCAGGGCCGGCGGCCCGGTCCGGTCGGGTGCGTGCCTGTGACGCCCATGACCACCGAGTAGAGGCTGGTCTCTGCGGCAATGAAGAGACGGTTGCGCTTGGCGCCGCCCCAGGAGATGTTGGCAACTGCCTCGGGGACGTTGAGACGCCCGATCAGCGTGCCGTCGGGGTCGTAGCAGTGCACTCCGTCGCCCATCGCGGCGGCCCAGAGCCGGCCGGCGTCGTCGAAGCGGAGATTGTCGAAACGGGCAGCCTTGCGGGCCTCCGCTTCAGCGAAGACCTTGCCCTCGGACAGCGTGCCGTCCTCGTGTACGTCGAAGACCCGGATGAAGCCTGCTCGGGTGTCGGAGACGAACAGTTGCTGCTCGTCATGTGAAAAGACCAGGCCGTTCGGGGCGCCGAAACAGTCGGCGACCAGCCGCACTTCGCCGGTGGCCGGATCGATACGGTAGACGTTGTTGGAGCCGATCTCGCTCAGCGCACGATAGCCCTCGTAGTCGCTGGTGATGCCGAAGTCCGGGTCGGAGAACCAGATCGAACCGTCGGACTTGACGGCCGCGTCGTTCGGGCTGTTCAGGCGCTTGCCCTTCCACCGTTCCGCCAACACGGTGATGGTGCCGTCGTGTTCGGTCCGGGTCACTCGACGGTTGCCCTGCTCGCAGGTGATCAGCCGGCCCTGACAGTCGAGAGTGTTGCCGTTGGTGTGCCCGGCGGAGCGGCGGAAGACGCTGACGGCACCGGTCTCTTCGTCCCAGCGCAGCATCCGGTCGTTGGGGATATCGCTCCAGACCACTTGCCGCCAGGCAGGCAGGTAGATCGGCCCCTCGGCCCAGCGGCAGCCGGTGTACAGGACCTCCAGCGTCTCGTCACCATTCATGCACCGCCCGGTACGGAACCGGTCGTCGAGCATCTCGTACAGCCCGGGGCGCTCGCCAGTCATGAGGCCTTCCCTTCTGTAGGCATCGTGCACTGAACAGTATTTTGCTCAAAACCTAAACTGCAGGACAAGGTATGGCCAACACAAGAGGATTCCGAACGGAGGGTTATGGATCACATCGATCGCGTCCTGCTGGCGCAGCTCCAGCAAGACGCCACCCAGTCCTACGCCGCGCTGGGCCAGGCCGTCGGCCTCTCGGCCGGCGCCGCTCACGAACGTGTGCGCAAGTTGCGGGAGTGCGGTGTCATCCGGCGCACCACCGTCGAGACGGACCCGGCCGCGCTGGGCGGCGCCGTCCTGGCCTATGTGATGGTCGACTCGACTTCCTGGATGGGTGATGCGGCGCAGGACTTCGCCGCGCTCCCCGAAATCCTGGAGGCGCACATCATCGCTGGCAGCGCCTCGGTGCTGGTGAAGGTCAGGACCGCATCCACCGAGCAACTGCAGGATGTGTTGCGCCGGATCTACGCCATCGACGGGGTCAGCAGGACGCAGGCCACGGTGGTCCTTGAGACCTTCTTCGAGCGGCCGCTCTCCCCGCGGACTTCCGAGCAGACGTAATCGAGCACTTCATCGGACGCTCCCCCTATCCCGCGACCCCCGACATCTGCCGCAGCGACATGCACGGTCGCTGCTTCAGCGTCAACCCCCCGAGGAACTTCCGGCCCCGACCACTAAGCCGTGGGGATGCCCAACGCGCCGGCGCCCCTTTACGGTGGATCCCCTACGACGTGCCTCCGTTAGCTACCTACTTGTGCGGCTGTGCCTTGGCTTGCGCCGATGAGGTGCGCGATGGCGATGAGGGTGACTGACGAAAACGTGGGATACGGACTGGCAGGGCGGCCAGAACAGCCTGGTTGAAGGAGCCTGCTGGCTAGCGTCGTAACTCAAGACGGAGCCGAGGACCGGATGGGGTCGCGGGCAACATAGCCGACCATCGCCGGTTAGCCAAAACGGCGATCGTCCGGAGCATAGAAGCGTTCGCCTTCAGCTGTGCTTGGCGGTGGAGCCGAAGCGAACGCAGTGCAGTGCCGCGAGAGAGGTGAGGAGTTAAGGGGCGGCTACGCGGTCACGTCCGGTGGCGTGGTGTAACGACGGCCACGCGGTGATCCACTGTGAAAGCTAGGCGGTGAGGGCTGCCGGGTCGGTTGTCTCGGTG